>NZ_NCFJ01000254.1:0-3634 GCF_002281105.1 Polynucleobacter sp. 35-46-11 | reverse complement strand
ACTTAGTGTTAAATGCACTTTGAGACACTAGATGTAGTGTTTGAATTCGGCAATACCCTATTGTTTTTTAACGATTTTTTGTCCAAATAACTATATATAAGCAGGAAAAATATGACATACGCTAACCCCCAGACAGCAGGACAGACTGCCGGCACAAATAATCCAGGGATGCACCCTTCGGAATCCATGAATCAAACCCCGTCTGCTGGCTTTGTAGCTGGCGGAGTTGGCGGTGGTCAAGCTACTCAATTGTCTGACTACAAAATCATTCGCCGAAATGGCTCAGTAGTGGCATTTGAGCCATCAAAGATTGCGATTGCGGTGACTAAAGCTTTTCTGGCGGTTAATGGTGGTCAGGGTGCAGCATCTGCACGTGTTCGTGAACAAGTAGAGCAATTAACTCACTCAGTAGTGCGTGCCTTGTTGCGTAGCCGCCCGAATGGCGGCACATTCCATATTGAAGATATTCAAGATCAGGTTGAGTTGGCGTTGATGCGCAGTGGTGAACACAATGTTGCCCGTGCGTATGTGCTCTATCGTGAGAAGCGCAATCAAGAGCGTGCAACACAACAGGGTATCGCACAAGAAACACAGGCAGCTACTCAAGCTGGTGAATCTGGTCTGAAGGTTACAGACGATGGGGTAGAGAAGTGGCTGGATATGGCTGCTTTGCGCACCATTATTGAGGCAGCATGTGAGGGGCTTGGTAACAACATTGATGCAAGCCCAATCATTACTGAAACTATCAAGAATTTGTACGATGGTGTGCCGATGGCACAGGTGTATGACTCAGCGATTTTGGCGTCACGCACTTTGATTGAAAAAGATCCTGCATACAGTCAAGTGACTGCACGCATCTTAATGCACGTGATTCGTAAAGAAATTTTAGGTCGCGAAGTACTGCAAGGCGATATGCAGGCTGAGTACGCCACCTACTTTGCTAAGTACATCAATGAAGGTATTTCTGCTGAACTCTTAGATCCACGCATGCGCGAGTTTGATCTACCAAGATTAGCGGCTGCCTTGAATGCAAGTCGTGACTTGCAGTTCAATTACCTTGGTTTGCAGACTTTGTATGACCGCTATTTCTTGCATATTGAAGACCGTCGTATTGAAATGCCACAGGCTTTCTTCATGCGCGTTGCAATGGGCTTGTCTTTGAATGAGTTGGATCGCGAGCGTCGTGCAATTGAGTTCTACGAAATTCTCTCTACATTTGATTTCATGTCCAGTACGCCAACATTGTTTAACTCAGCGACAACACGTCCTCAGTTATCAAGCTGCTACTTGACAACAGTGGATGATGATTTGGACGGCATTTATGAAGCATTGAAAGAGAATGCACTCCTGTCTAAGTTTGCCGGCGGTTTAGGTAATGACTGGACAAACGTGCGCGCCTTGGGAAGTCATATCAAAGGCACTAACGGTAAGTCACAAGGTGTGGTGCCATTCTTAAAGGTGGTGAACGACACAGCAGTTGCGGTGAACCAAGGTGGTAAGCGTAAGGGTGCAGTTTGTGCTTACCTAGAGACATGGCACTTAGATATTGAAGAGTTCCTCGAGTTGCGTAAGAACACTGGAGATGACCGTCGCCGTACGCATGATATGAATACGTCTAACTGGATTCCAGACTTGTTCATGAAGCGTGTAATGGAGGGTGGTGAGTGGACATTGTTCTCGCCTTCAAATACGCCTGACTTGCATGATAAATATGGAAAGGCTTTTGAAGAGGCCTATGTTGCCTATGAGAAAAAAGCGGATGCTGGTGAATTGAAACCATTCCGCCGCATTCCTGCGCAGCAATTATGGCGCAAGATGTTGGGCATGCTGTTTGAAACTGGTCACCCATGGATTACATTTAAAGATCCCTGCAATATTCGTAGCCCACAACAGCATATTGGTGTGGTCCACTCTTCTAATTTGTGTACTGAGATTACTCTGAACACAAACGAAAGCGAGATTGCTGTGTGTAACTTGGGTTCAGTGAACTTAACAGCCCATATGACTACCGATGCATCTGGCAAGATGATTTTGGATCACGAGAAGCTCCAGAAAACAATTCGTACTGCAATGCGTATGTTGGATAACGTCATTGATATCAACTACTACGCTGTTGCTAAAGCCCGTAACTCCAACTTGAAGCATCGTCCAGTTGGTATGGGCATCATGGGCTTCCAGGATTGCTTGCATATGCAACGCATTCCTTATGCTAGCGATGAAGCGGTGAAATTTGCTGATTCCTCTATGGAGGCAGTGTGCTACTACGCCTATCAAGCATCCAATGAGTTAGCTGAAGAGCGTGGCGTTTACAGCACTTACAAAGGATCTTTGTGGGATCGCGGCATTCTTCCGCAAGACTCAGTAGCTTTGTTGGCAGCAGAGCGTGGCGGTTACCTTGAAGTCGATAGCTCATCTACGATGAACTGGGATGGTTTGCGTGCCCGCATCAAGCAGCACGGTATGCGCAACTCCAACTGTGTAGCAATTGCACCGACAGCAACGATTTCCAACATCATTGGCGTTTCAGCCTGTATTGAGCCTACATTCCAGAACTTGTTCGTGAAATCTAACCTTTCGGGCGAGTTCACTGTAGTAAATGAGTATTTGGTGCGTGATTTGAAGGATCGCGGCCTTTGGGATGAAGTGATGATTGCCGATTTGAAGTACTTTGACGGTACTTTGTCTAAGATTGATCGTGTTCCACAAGATTTACGTGACTTGTATGCCACTGCATTTGAGGTAGAGCCAATCTGGTTGGTTGAGGCAGCTTCACGTCGTCAGAAGTGGATTGACCAAGCGCAGTCACTCAATATCTACATGGGCGGTGCATCAGGTAAGAAATTAGATGACACTTACAAGCTGGCTTGGTTGCGTGGTCTAAAAACTACGTATTACCTCCGCACAATGGCTGCAACTCACGTTGAGAAGTCTACTGTTTCAAGTGGTCAGTTAAATGCAGTTTCCAGCGGTGGTGGTGTGAATGGTACAGATGCATCAGCAGCGCAAGAATTGGATGGCCCAGCATGCACAATGCGCCCGGGCGATGCTGGATTTGAAGAATGTGAAGCTTGTCAGTAAGCATTTGATTGCTGATCTATAAAAGAAAAGAATTTAGGAGATTGTTATGTTGAATTGGGAAGAAGAAGTTGCGCCGGCACTAGCAAGAGCAGGTCTCGCACAGCAACCAGTTGTGGCAGAACCGCAGCGCCCACAAGCAGACGAAGTCGCAATTGCGCCCCAAGTCGCCGCACCTACGCAAGCAGCTTCACTAGGCGGTGGCGCAGCTTTGCGTGTCAATGCTGCTGATAAGCGTGTAATTAATGCAAAGACTGACGTAAATCAGCTGGTTCCGTTTAAATATAAGTGGGCTTGGGAGAAATATCTTGCTGGTTGTGCAAACCATTGGATGCCGCAAGAGATTAATATGAATCGCGATATCGCGCTTTGGAAGGATCCTAATGGCTTAACTGAAGATGAGCGTCGCATTATCAAGCGCAATCTTGGTTTCTTCACGACAGCAGATTCTCTGGCGGCAAATAACATTGTTTTGGGTACTTATCGCCACATCACTGCCCCAGAATGCCGTCAATATCTATTGCGTCAAGCGTTTGAGGAGGCAATTCATACTCATGCC
>NZ_NCFJ01000253.1:0-3639 GCF_002281105.1 Polynucleobacter sp. 35-46-11 | reverse complement strand
AGCAATATGAACTTATCTCGTCGCACTTTTATCGTTTCTGCCGCTTTAGCCCCAGTTGCTTGCGGCGGCCTTTCATATGAGCATGGCATTCCAGTCTCACAACCAAAGCCGCTACCAGTGGTTCGTCCTCCACAAATTGGACAAGAGTGGACCTATATCAAGAAGAATGTTTTTGATGGCAAAACTTTAGATGTGATTACTGAGCGCGTTTCTAAAATTGGCTCCACGATTGTGATTGATCGAATGACTGCGGATGGCGCACGCTTGCCTAGTGAAATTCAGACTTCATGGGGAATGGTTTCTACAGACACACAGTGGTCACGCTTGCTCAACTTCAGTCCATCTTTGCCGCTTTGGCCTGAGCAGCTATCTACGACTTGGGCAAAACAGTTCAACACCAAGTACAGCATTGCTGGCTACTCAGGCTCGCAAATGAACTGGCAAGAATATATGAGCGTACAAGGCTGGGAAAAAATTACTGTGCCTGCAGGAGAGTTTGTAGCACTGCGTTTTCAGACTCTGATTAATTATGAGAGTGACGATCCCAACAAGGTAGATTGCATTCGCAAAGAAACAGTTTGGTTTGCACCGCAGATTGGTCGCTGGGTTGCGCGTGAGGCATCTGGCTCTTATCAAATTCAAGGGCAAATTGGTGCAGTGATTCTAGAGGGTAGCTATCAATGGCAATTGAGCTCCTACAAATAAACACTGTACGTAGGCTTCTTGTATTGCTGTCGCCAGCATTGCTGGCGGCCTGTATTGCTGGCCAGCCGTATCCAACTTCGACACCTTTACCTCAACCCACAAATCCTCCCAAGGTAAGGGCGCCACAAGTGGGGCAGCAGTGGGTCTACAACGTGCGTAATGTATTCAACCAAGAGTTGGTAGATATTGTTACCGAGAGAATAGCTTCTATTGGGCCCCAGATTCGAATTGAGCGTAGCGGACTAAAAGCGGGGCCACTCCCCGATGAAATTCAACAACCTTGGGGCTATGTCTTGCAAGATCCCCATTGGAATCCCCCACAAAAGTTTTTGAAGCCGATTCCCTTGTGGCCTGAGCAACTCGTTCCAGGTTGGTCTGGGTTCTATCGTGACCGCTATCAAGTAGTCGGCTATCCCGATAACGACTATTACTGGGGATTGAATATAACGGCACTTCAGTGGGAGGGTGTCAGCGTGCCTGCTGGCCAATTCCCCGTCTTGAAGTATCAGAATGAGGCGCCTTTCTTCACCAGTAACGACTTCTCTCGAGTAGCCAACTATCGTCAGGAAGATGTTTGGTTTGCCCCGGAAGTCGGCCGTTGGGTTATCCGGCGTGGCTATGGACGCTATTTATGGGCAGGTATGTTTTGGAGCAATGCCCTCTGGGAAGACTACTTAGAGTGGGAGCTTGTGTCCTGGAAGTAAGCAAAGCGCTTAAAATCAGCACATAGCTATGTATACCGTAAAAGAACTTTTTCCAACCCTTCAAGGTGAGGGTGCCCACGCAGGTCGTGCAGCCGTATTTTGTCGCTTTGCTGGCTGCAATTTGTGGAGCGGACGTGAAGAAGATCGCGCTTCTGCAGTTTGCCAATTTTGCGATACCGACTTTGTTGGAAGTGATGGCGTCGGTGGCGGCAAGTTTGAAACCGCCTCTTTATTGGCAGATACTATAGAAGAGGTGTGGGTCAGCACCTCAGCAGGCCCGCAGCAACGTTACGTTGTCTTCACCGGTGGAGAGCCACTACTGCAACTCGATACTGCTTTAATCGACGCTTTACATGCCAAGGGTTTCACTATCGCCATTGAGACCAACGGCACGATCAAGATTCCTAAAGGCGTTGATTGGGTATGTGTCAGCCCTAAGGCCGGCTCTGAGTTGATTGTTTTGCAAGCCGATGAAATTAAGCTGGTGATTCCTCAGCAGGGTCATGTTGCCATTGAGACCTTATTGGCTCGATTTGAGAAGATGGATTACCGCAATCGCTTCTTGCAGGCCATGGACGGTCCAAACCTTCAAGAAAACCTCGCATTGGCAGTTCGTCTCTGTCAAAAGCGACCTTTATGGCGTTTGAGTGTTCAGACCCATAAAATGATCGGTATTCGATAGTAGCTTTACCAAGCGATATTTAAGTATTTAGAAAAGCAATCATGACCAACAAGCAAGAAGCCATCTCCATTACCCGCCGACTTGAGTTTGACTCGGGTCATCGCATTCCAAATCATGATGGCCAGTGCCGTCATTTGCATGGCCATCGCTATGCCATTGAAGTCACGCTGACTGGTGTGATCGCGGATCATCCAGGTAAGGCGGACGATGGCATGGTCTTAGATTTTGGAGATATTAAGCGCCTTACTAACCAATACGTAGTGGAGCCTTGGGATCACGCATTTTTGGTTGCCAAAGAAGATGCTGGATTAGTAGATTATTTAAACTCCATCCCCAATCACAAGACAGTAGTGATGGAGCATGTTCCTACTGTTGAGAACTTAGCTAGCGCCGCCTTTAAGGTATTGCAGCCTGTTTTCGAAAAAGCGTTTGATGGCCGACTCAAGCTAGCATCCATCCGTCTTTATGAAACCCCCAATTGCTGGGCTGACGTTTCTCACTCATAAAAAGTAATATGCAAGCAGAGCTTGATCGCCACTTTATGCAGCAAGCTTTGGATCAAGCCAAGCTCGCTGCCGCTGCTGGTGAAGTGCCGGTTGGCGCTGTATTAGTCCGTGATGGTGAAGTGATTTCCACAGGCTTTAATCAGCCAATTACGAATAGCGATCCTAGCGCCCATGCTGAGATGATGGCATTGCGTGCTGCCGCCTCAGATGAGGCTAATTACCGCCTACCTGGCACAACCCTGTATGTCACATTAGAGCCCTGCACTATGTGTGCAGGAGCGATGCTCCATGCTCGGGTTGATCGTGTTGTATTTGGTGCCACAGATCCTAAAACAGGTGCTGCAGGCAGCGTACTCAATGTATTCTCAGAAAAGCAGATTAACCACCAGACAGTAGTTGAAGGTGGCATCATGGGCGAAGAGTGCGGACAAATATTGCGCGATTTTTTTAAGGAGCGGCGTTGAAGCAAATTCATTTGATTGCTCCTTCAGGGGCTAGTCTAGATACTCGCAGCCCATTGGCTGGAATCGAGTGGCTACAAAAGCAGGGTATTGAAGTTCTCAATGCTGCCTGTGTTGATCGAGTCGAACAACGTTTTGCTGGCACCGATGCTGAGCGTTTAGCTGAGATCAATCAACTCGCCAATCTCTCTCCTGAGATTCCTGTTGTCGCCATGCGAGGTGGTTATGGATTGCATCGCCTGCTCCCAGATATTCAGTGGGATGCGATTGCCAAAGCTATCAAGAGTGGTCTGCAGATTTGTGGACATAGTGATTTCACAGTCTTCCAGTTGGGTTTATTGGCAAAGACTGGCGCAGTTACATTGGCAGGCCCTATGCTCAATTTTGATTTTGCTTGTCAGGGCGAGCAGGGCGAGGGGGTTGCTCCCAATACATTCATGTGGACACATTTCCAAAAAGCCATTCATGAGCGTAAATTAGATTACACGATTAAAGCCAATCAAGCCTTCTTAAAAAATTCTGCCGCAGGCCAAGCTTCGGGAATGCTTTGGGGCGGTAACTTAACAGTACTCGCAGGCTTA
>NZ_NCFJ01000252.1:0-3643 GCF_002281105.1 Polynucleobacter sp. 35-46-11 | reverse complement strand
GAATGTGGAGTTGCCAAATCCATTCCCAACAATGCCATATTCAGAAGGTATGGCACGCTTTGGTTCTGACAAGCCTGATTTACGTGTGAATTTTGAATTTACTGAATTGACTGACTTAATGAAGGATGTCGATTTCAAGGTGTTCTCTGGCGCAGCAAATCAAGAAGGTGGTCGTGTAGTTGGTTTATGCGTTCCTGGGGGCGCTGAAATTAGCCGAAGTGAAATTGATGACTACACACAGTTTGTAGCAATCTATGGCGCTAAAGGTTTGGCATGGATCAAGGTGAACTCTGTTGCTGAAGGTCGCAATGGTTTGCAATCACCCATCGTGAAGAACTTGCATGATGCTGCGATCGAAGGCATCTTGAAGCGCACTGGTGCTAAAGATGGTGACATTATTTTCTTCGGTGCTGATAAAGAAAAAGTAGTGAATGATGCTATCGGTGGATTGCGCCTGAAGATTGGCCATTCTGCTTGGGGTAAAGAGCATGGTCTTTCTACCGAAGGTTGGAAGCCATTGTGGGTAGTGGACTTCCCAATGTTTGAATACGATGAAGACAACGCCCGTTGGGTTGCATGCCACCATCCATTCACTAGCCCTAAAGATGAGCATATGCAGTACCTCGAATCCAATCCGGGTAAGTGCTTAGCTAAAGCCTATGACATGGTTCTGAACGGTAGTGAGATTGGCGGCGGATCTGTCCGTATTCATCAAGAGGTAGTACAGAGTCAAGTATTCCGTGCCTTGAAGATCGGCGCTGAAGAAGCGCAAGCTAAATTTGGATTCTTGCTGGATGCCTTGCAATATGGCGCACCTCCGCACGGTGGGATCGCGTTTGGTTTGGATCGCATTGTCACCATGATGACCGGTGCTGAATCTATCCGTGATGTGATTGCCTTCCCTAAAACGCAGCGTGCACAGTGTTTATTGACTCAAGCTCCTAGCCAAGTAGATGAGCGTCAGTTGAAAGAGCTACACATTCGCTTGCGCCAGGCTGCTCCAGCTGCTTAAGCAAAAGAGTATTTAAAGTATCTTGAAAATCCCCATTTCGGTTTTAGTTGTTATCTACAAATCGAATGGGGAGGTCTTGCTGATAGAGCGGGCCGATAAAGCTAATTTCTGGCAATCTGTGACGGGTAGTGTGGATTCTCTTGGTGAGGATCTCGAGGTGGCTGCTGCGCGCGAAGTCCTTGAAGAAACTGGTATTGATATTCAATCCCTCCCTGCAGACTCTTTACGAGATATGCAACATCACATCGAGTATGAGATTTATCCGCAGTGGCGTCTTCGTTATCCTCCTGGTGTCACTAGAAATACTGAGCATTGGTTTTCACTACTGGTGCCGAACGATACTCAAGTCCAATTAGCCCCCCGGGAGCATGTCGCTTATCAGTGGCTTCCATTTACAGATGCCGCTAAAAAGTGTTTTTCTCCTAGCAATGGTGCAGCCATTCTGCAATTGTTCTCTGCACCTTAGTGCAGAAGTGACTAAGATAGAGTGATGAGACATTCATCAGGGCATCATCATTCAGCAGGCGATTCAAAACCATCTCAGGGGAGTGACTGGAAAGTCATTCGAGATTTACTCCCTTATTTGTTGGAATACAAATTTAGGGTTGCCATTGCGCTGACCTGTTTGGTAGCGGCCAAGGTTGCCAACCTTGGCATTCCGATTTTGATGAAGCAATTGATTGATGCTCTCAATATCAAGGCAGATTCTCCGCAAGCATTGTTGGTAGTCCCGGCCGGATTGATATTGGCCTATGGCCTTTTAAGAATCTCCGCCTCTTTGTTTACTGAGTTGCGTGAGTCTCTCTTTGCACGCGTTACCCAAAATGCGGTACGTAAAGTAGCGCTACAAGTTTTTGAGCATTTGCATTCTTTGGCCCTGAGCTTTCATTTGGCTCGTCAGACTGGCGGGGTGAGTCGAGATATTGAACGTGGTACTCGTGGCATCCAGTCTCTGATTTCTTATTCCCTATATAGCATCCTGCCAACTTTAATTGAGTTTTGTTTAGTACTTGGTTACTTTGCTTATGCCTACGATATTTGGTTTGCTGCCATTACGCTGGTTGCTTTGGTTCTCTATATCGGCTTTACAGTTGTCGTGACTGAATGGCGGACCCATTTCCGTCGCACCATGAATGACATGGATTCCAAGGCTAATCAGAAGGCGATTGATTCTCTCCTCAATTTTGAGACCGTCAAGTATTTTGGTAATGAGGCTTTTGAAGCGAGTCGCTACGATCAAAATTTAGTGCGTTATCAAGCAGCTGCAGTGAAGTCTCAGAAATCTTTAGCACTCCTCAATTTTGGTCAGCAGACGATTATTGCAGTTGGCCTAGTTATGATCTTGTGGCGTGCTACCTTGGGCGTGATTGACGGGTCTATGACCTTAGGTGATTTAGTCTTGGTAAACACCCTGATGATTCAGTTATACATTCCATTGAATTTCTTGGGGGTGATCTATCGTGAGATCAAGCAGGCGCTCACAGATATGGATCGGATGTTCTCACTTCTCAATACTGAGAAAGAGATTGCGGATGCACCTAATGCGAAACCTTTACTAATTACGAATCAAAGCCGTGGACCTGATATTCGTTTTGAGAATGTTTCGTTTCATTACGATGCCAAGCGTGAAATTCTGAAAGACGTGAGTTTTAATATTCCTGCGGGAACAATTACTGCAGTAGTGGGACAGAGTGGTGCAGGTAAGAGCACCTTGGCGCGTTTGTTATTCCGTTTTTATGATGTTCAATCTGGCAAGATCCTGATCGATGATCAAAATATTATCGATGTCACACAATCGAGCTTGCGCAAGGCGATTGGTATCGTTCCGCAAGATACAGTCCTATTTAACGATACGATTGGTTATAACATCGCCTATGGTAATCCCAATGCCTCTATTGAAGAAGTGCACGAGGCTGCTAGAGCTGCACAGATAGATCGCTTTATCCAACATCTACCAGATGGTTATGACACCCAAGTAGGTGAGCGTGGCTTAAAGCTGTCAGGTGGCGAGAAGCAGCGTGTTGCGATTGCACGCACCCTACTCAAAAAACCAGCGATGCTCATTTTTGATGAGGCAACATCAGCGCTGGATTCCAAAACGGAGCGAGCCTTTCAGGAGGAATTGCTTGGTCTTGCCAAAAACCGGACAACCCTGATCGTTGCTCATAGGCTTTCTACCATTATTCATGCCGATCAAATTTTGGTCATGGGTCATGGCCAAATCGTGGAGCGTGGAACGCACATTGAACTCCTGGCTGCCAATGGCAGATATGCTGAGATGTGGCAAATGCAAGAGCGAAGTACTCTTGATTAGAATATCTGTATGAGCCAGCAAGAAACTATTCTCAAAAATGCTTTTGCGGCAGCTTTAGAGGTTGCTGATCCCAAGAAAATCGTCCCAGAATATCTCAGCAAGATCTTTCCCGCGGATTCAGAGCCCAAAGGAAGGTGTTTGGTGGTGGGGGCTGGTAAGGCAAGTGCCTCTATGGCAACAGCTCTAGAGTCTCACGCCAAGCGTCATTGGCCTGATGCAATTCTTGAGGGTGTTGTATTAACTCGATACGGGCACCACTCTCCAACGAGCCATATTCAAATTATTGAAGCAGGTCACCCCGTGCCTGATCAGGCTGG
>NZ_NCFJ01000024.1:0-28120 GCF_002281105.1 Polynucleobacter sp. 35-46-11 | reverse complement strand
GGCTTCGGCGCGGGCGGTGAAAGTGCGGATCACCTTTGCCTGGGCCAGTTCGCCCGGCACCGCCCCGTCGCGATTGAAGCCCGCGCTCGGCCAGCCGAAGGCTGAATAAAAATCAGGCGTTTGACATACTTATCTAAAACCAACTTTTGCCCCTGCTCGCTGGTCTTGGAGTAATAAACCAACTCATCTTTGCCATTGGTAGTGACGTCACGCTCTTCATCCCACTTGGCAAATACGGTTTGACTGGTCAACACGCAAAAAATTGCTACCACCAATAATCTATAAAGATGCATTATTTACTTTCTTAGTTTGATCATTTCATCTTATCAGTCATCTGCACTCATGCGACTTCTCTCTATTTCTTCTGGCAAAGTAATGCCACTCTTTGGGTCTCATCACCCAAACTATTCAAGAGTAGCCTCAGCCATCCAAAAACAATCCATCAGCAATCTCGCTTCCCCCGCTCCCGTTGAAATCACTCGACTTGGTGTAGCCGGTGATGAGCAGGCAGATCTATCGGTACACGGCGGAGTAGAAAAAGCGATTTATGTATACCCAGTTGAGCACTACGCTTTCTGGAACGAATTACTTTCTCGTGAGACCAAAAAATCAATTGATCTCCCTCTGGGCACTTTCGGTGAAAACTTCACTATCGAAGGTTTGCTTGAGACTGAGGTATTTGTTGGAGACCAAATGCAGATGGGTGAACTTCAATTTACCGTAGTCAAACTACGTGAACCCTGCTTTAAGTTCAATGCCAAAATGGGCTACAAAGGTGCGAGCAAAGCCATGCTGCAATCTGGCTTTAGTGGGTGGTATCTACGGGTGAATCAAACTGGCGCTCTCGCAGCGGGTACTGAGATCACAGTGCTGCCAGGTCAAAGACTGACATCTATTGCCGATCAGAATCTAGCCCTCTTTAATCGGGGCAATCAAAAAAATCTTTGGGATTAACTTAGAAATCAACTGCTGCATTAACTTCAGCAATAAAAAAACCCGACCACAAAGTGGTCGGGTTTTGATTTGATACAGACTAAAGTACTTAGTCTTTTGCGTAGATATCTACGTCTTTAGTTTCTTTAATAAACAGTGTACCGATTACCAATGTCATCGCAGCGATGATGATTGGGTACCAGAGACCATAGTAAATGTTACCGTTTTGCGCTACCAAGGCGAAGGAAATCGTTGGCAACAAGCCACCGAACCAACCGTTACCAATGTGGTATGGCAAGGACATAGATGTGTAACGAATGCGAGTTGGGAACATCTCAACTAACATCGCTGCGATTGGGCCATAAACCATGGTTACCAATATCACCAAGTACACCAACAAGAGCAATATAGCTACGTAGTTGATTGCAGCTGGATCTGCTTTTGTTGGATAGCCAGCAGTTTTCAATGCCTCTCCGATTGCTTTCTTGAACTCAGCATCTTTCGCTTTTGCATCTGGGTCTTTTGCAGAGTAACCAGTGATTTCTGTATCGCCAATCTTCACAACAGCGGTGCTTCCAGCTGGGCCAGCAATAGTACTATAGCTAGCAGAGTTAGAAGCCATCACTTGTTTTGCGATATCGCAAGAACTGGTGAACTTAGCTGTACCTGTTGGGTTGAACTGGAATGTACATTCATTTACATCAGCAGTAATTGTTGCTGGTGCTGATGCCATCGCTTTTTCTAACGCTGGGTTAGCAAAGTGAGTCATGGCATTAAATACGGAAACTGGTGTATTTGGAATGTAGGTAATAACAGCCAATAACAAGCCACCCATGATGATGACCTTACGGCCAATCTTGTCTGACAAGCTACCGAACACAACGAAGAATGGTGTGCCGATTACCAATGAAGCAGCAATCAACAAGTTCGCAGTTTTAGCATCTACCTTCAACACTTGTGTGAGATAGAACAAAGCGTAGAACTGACCTGTATACCAAACCACCGCTTGACCTGCAACCAGACCAAACAATGCCAAGATAACAATCTTCAAGTTCTTCCATTGACCGAATGACTCTGTCAAAGGAGCTTTAGACAATTTGCCTTCATCTTTCATCTTCTTGAAAGCTGGGGATTCGTTCATCGATAAACGGATGTAAACGGAAACAGCCAACAAAGCGATAGAAACGATGAATGGAACACGCCAGCCCCAAACATCGAAGTTTGGACCAGTGAGTTCACGTGTGAACAAAATCACTAACAAAGACAAGAACAAGCCAAGAGTAGCTGTTGTCTGAATCCAAGCTGTGTATGCACCACGACGTCCGTGAGGAGCGTGCTCAGCAACGTAAGTTGCAGCACCACCGTACTCACCACCCAAAGCTAAACCTTGAAGCATACGCAATGCGATCAAGATAACTGGAGCAGCAACACCGATAGTGGCGTAGTTAGGCAGAATACCAACGACAAACGTAGCACCACCCATGATAAGGATCGTCACCAAGAAGGTGTACTTACGACCAATCAAATCGCCTAAGCGACCGAATACCAGAGCGCCGAATGGGCGAACGATAAAACCGGCAGCAAACGCCAGCAAAGCAAAAATGAAGGCAGAGCCTGCATCTAAGCCTGAGAAGAACTGCTTGGCGATAACGGCGGCCAATGAACCGTAAAGATAAAAGTCGTACCACTCAAAAACCGTACCTAAAGAGGAGGCAAAAATAACTTTGCGTTCTTCAGCGGTCATTGGGGCTGCTTTAGTTGATGTTGACATCAGTAGCTCCTAACTATTTTTATTGAAATAAAAAACAACGGGTCGATTATGCTTTGAAAAAAATCAAAGAAATCCACTAGTTAGGGTAATTCCCCATCAAATTAGATCGGGGTTTTCACTTAAAGAATGGGGGAAAACCACGTTTTCCCCCAAATAAGTCATCCCTACAGAGTACTTACCACCCAATTGCCTTAGGCAGCCACAAGGATAAAGACGGGAAATAAAATACTAGGAACAAAGCAACGCCTTGCATCACGATGAACGGAACTACACCCTTATAGATATCCTTAATCCCAACTTCAGGAGGGGCCACCCCCTTCAGATAGAAGAGCGCCCAACCAAATGGTGGCGTTAAGAATGATGACTGCAAACAAACAGTAATCATCATAGCAATCCACACTGGATCGGCACCCTGCGAGAGTAAAACCGGTAGAAATAAAGGAACAGCTATGTAACTGATTTCAATCCACTCGATGAAGAAGCCAAGAATGAAGATCAAAAATAGCATGAACCAAATGTCGCTATTTAATCCACCCGGCAAGTACTCAAACATCCCAGTGATCAAATCTTCACCATGCAAACCACGGAATGACAGCGCAAAGACTTGAGCGCAAATCAGAATAAACATCATTAGCGCGCTGATCTTAGTTGTATCAATAGCAACTTCTTTGAGCTTAGCCCAGGAAAAGCGACCAGAAAAAATCGTTACTAGGACTGAGCCGACTGCGCCCATGCCTGCTGCTTCAGTTGGCGCAGCAATACCTCCGACGATAGAACCCAATACCGCAACTACCAACATGATCGGAGGGACCACTACCTTCCAAAATCGCTTCCATAATTCTTTTCCAGAAACTTTGCTACGCTCTTCCAGAGGTATCGGCGGCATTAGATCCGGCTTAACCCAGCCCAATATCAAAATATAAATGATGTAAACCGTAGTGAGCAGTAGACCAGGAATGACCGCGGCCGCAAATAAAGTTCCCACTGAAAGCTGCATGATGTCTGACAGCAAAATCAAAATTAAGCTGGGTGGAATAATTTGACCAAGTGTGCCTGAAGCGCAAATAGCCCCACAAGCAATACTCTTATCGTATCCGCGACGAATTAGGGTTGGCAGAGTCAACAGGCCCAAAGTGATGACCGTTGCTCCAACAATGCCGGTCGTGGCACCCATCAATGCGCCAAAGAGAATGATGCCAATAGCCATACCGCCTTTAAGACCGCCAGCGATATGCCCCATCACATCCAATAGATCATCTGCCAAACGAGACTTCTCGAGCGCAATTCCCATGAAGATAAACAAGGGAATTGCTAACCATTGATACCCACCAACAATTCCAAAAATTCGCGCTGGCAGCAAGCTAAATAGAGAACTTCCAAAACCCAGATACCCAAATACAAATCCGACTGTGGCGAGAGTGATGGCGACAGGGATTCCAGCCATCAGCATGGCAAAAAAACCAATCAGCATCAGAACAGCCATTACTTGCGGTTCAAACATGATTGTTCGCCTTTAAGTTTTTGTGGGCCAATATCAATCTCAGCAACTCAGCAGTGCCTTGGAGCGCGACAAAACAAAACCCAATTGGTATTAGAGATTTAATAGCCCATCGTGCCGGAATTCCGCCGGGATCAGGTGATCCCTCCCCAATTGAAAGCGATTGCCCAACATAACTGATGGATAGCTTGATAAAAATCAGAGAGACAATGATCGTAAGGAGTGCTGAAATAAAATCCACAATCATTTTTTTCTGCGGGGAAAACTGCGCATAAAAAACATCGACTCTGACGTTATCTCCACGTTGCAGAGCAAAACTCATCCCTAATAGAATCATTACGGCCAATAAATGCCACTCTAATTCTTGAGCCCATACCGATCCAAAGCTAAAGGTATATCTTAAAAATACATTGACGGAGATGAGGCCAACGATGGCCAAGGTTGCCCATGAGGCAACCTTGCCAACCTGGTCTATCAAGCCTTCAATTTGTGCTGCTGTTTTTGAAAACTGATTTAACACGACCGTCCCCTATTTATCCACGCACTTTGCTGTGATAAGCCGCTTCGCTATAAACCGCCCAAGCGTCATACTTTTTCTTAAACGCAAAATAAGAATCGTGCACTTTTTTCACCATTGGATCGGCTGCACTAGATTCATCCAAGATCTTGGTTGTTTCAGCACGCATTGCAGCAATTACTGAATCAGGCAAAGGTAAGGCAGTGACGCCTTGATTTTTCACTAGATCTTGCATCGCCTCTGCATTAGCTCGCTGACACCAGGCCTCACTAATAACATTGCAGGCCGCAGCTGCATTTTGGACAACTGCCTGAAGGTCCTTAGGCAACTTCTCCCATGCTGCTTTATTGATTAGTAGCTCTGAGGCAGTTGCAGGCTCATGCCAACCAGTGGTGTAGTAAAACTTAGCCGCTTTTTGCAACCCAAGTCGACGATCTTGATATGGGCCAACGAATTCAGCCGCATCGATGACGCCGCGCTCAAGTGCCGGGAAAATCTCACCACCTGGCAATACTTTGACATCGACACCCAATTTCGCGTAGACCTTACCAGCAAGTCCAGGGATGCGCATCTTCAAACCCTTGAGGTCCGCAACACTATTAATTTTCTTTTTAAACCAACCAGTCATTTGCACGCCAGTATTGCCGCAAGGCATCGCCACCATACCAAACGGGGCATAAACCTCATTCCATAAATCAATTCCGCCACCATCGTAAAACCATCCATTCATACCTTGGTAATTAAGGCCAAAGGGCACTGCAGTGAAATACTGAGCGGCAAAAGTTTTGCCAGTCCAAAAATAACTATTCGCATGGTTCATCTCAACTGTGCCAGAACGGACCGCATCAAAACCTTCAAATGCTGGGATGAGTTCACCAGCCCCAAACACTTGAATCTTGAGACGGCCGTTGGACATTTCGCCAATACGCTTCGCTAAATCAGTTGCACTTCCCGGTCCGTCCATGTAAAAAGGCGATCCCTTGGGATAGGCGCTGGTCATCTTCCAGTTAAATGTTTGTGATGACTGGGCTTGAACAATTGCTGGGGCTCCTAAAGCAAGTCCTGCAACACCAGCTCCAATACCCGTACTCAAAAATTTCCGACGATTTGTAGTCATTAAGCTCTCCTTTAATTGATCTCATTTAGGAAGCACATGCAGCCTCGCTCCTCGATACCAATTTATTCAAACTTAGACTCACTCGTTAGTAGAAATACTGACTTATGGGCATAAAATCACCTATCTGGTGCACACGCATTCTTTTGGGGCAAGAAAACAATTAAATTCAAAAGCGTGAAAAAATGAATTACTAAAATTTGTTGTACTTAGTAAAAACCAAAATAGGGACTAATAGCCATGCAACAAAAATGGGGTATTCGAGGAATGGCGGTAGCGCCACACTCGCTAGCGTCTGAGTCTGCCTTAGCAGTTCTTCGCGAAGGCGGCAATGCACTTGAGGCAATGATCGCTGCAGCCGCAACGATCGCAGTTGTCTACCCCCACATGAACTCTATTGGCGGTGACTCTTTCTGGGTTGTGCACTCCCCCGGTAAAGCCATGGGCGGAATTGATGCTTGCGGTGCAGCGGCTGGTTTAGCGACCAAGCAGTGGTACGCGGAGCGCGGAATCACCAAAGCCATTCCTTTTCGGGGTGCCATTGCAGCCAATACGGTTGCTGGCACCATTTCCGGCTGGGGTGCTGCGCAAAAGCTTTCACAACAGGGCCTCCGTGGCAAGCTTCCCCTCTCCCGCCTACTAGCAGATGCCATTCACTATGCTGAAGCTGGAGTCCCGGTAACCTTTAGCCAATCAAGCTTGACTGAAAAAAAGCGAGTGGAGTTAAGTCCGATTCCTGGATTTGCAGAGACATTCCTAGTTGATGGCAAAGCCCCTGAAGTCGGCAGCATCTTCAAGCAAGAGCGTCTTGCGAAAACCTTGCGTCAAATCTCTCGTAAAGGCACAGAAGATTACTACCGTGGTGATTTAGCTGAATTACTTGCCAAGGAGCTCACAGATATCGGCAGCCCTCTCAGGTTGTCGGATCTTCATCGCCATCAAGCCAAACTCATTGACCCACTTGAACTCAAACACAGCATGGGTAATGTCTACAACATGACACCACCAACCCAAGGTGTCGTGTCTTTGATGATCATCGGTATATTGGATCAACTCAATCTCAAGCGCTTTAAAGTCGATAGCGCCGAGTATGTGCATCACTGTGTTGAAGCTACTAAACAAGCTTTCAAGGTACGCGATCAATTTGTTACTGATCCTGCATACATGACAAAAAATGCGCAGTCTTTCTTATCCCCCGCCTTCCTCAAGAAGCTGACGAAAAATATTGACCCCGAAAAAGCTTTGCCTTGGGGTCAAGGTAAAGGGCCTGCAGATACCATTTGGATGGGCGTGATTGATGGAGACGGAAATTGCGTTTCCTTTATTCAAAGTATTTATCACGAGTTTGGTGCCGGCATCGTGCTACCCAAATCTGGCGTGAACTGGCAGAACCGCGGCTGCAGCTTCTCGCTGGATCCAAAAACACTGAATCACCTTGAACCCTATCGCAAACCGTTCCACACATTAAACCCAGCTATGGCTTTGTTTAAGGATGGCAGGTCCATGGTGTACGGCACGATGGGTGGCGATGGCCAACCCCAAACGCAGTGCGCCGTCTTTACCCGCACAGCGACATATGGACTAGATCCGCAAGATGCGATTAGCCGCCCACGTTGGTTGCTGGGCAGGACCTGGGGTCAAACCAGCGACAGCCTTAAATTAGAGTCGCGCTTTAGTCCATGGGTTGCTAAAGAGCTACACGCACTAGGACACGAGATTGAAATGCTCGATGCCTTTGATGAAACTGTTGGCCATGCGGGCTGCATTATTCGAGATCCATCCGGCACGCTCCATGGCGGCTGGGATCCCCGCAGCGATGGCGCTGTTAGCGCGTTTTAGTAATAAATAATTTGGGTACGCGCAGATCCCAGTAAATGGCAGCTGCGCGTAGTCCAAAAATAGCGAGCATACAAATCACTGAGCCCTCAAGCGTGAACTCGGGGAAGAAATTCAGAATCAAGATGTAAATACAGCAACCCAAGGTAACAGGGATTGCATACAGTTCATGTGACATCAATAAAGTCTTTCTGCCGGCCAAGATGTCACGTAATAAGCCACCACCAATCGCAGTAACAACACCCAGAATCACGGGCGCAACTGGCAACCCAAAACCCAAGTTCCAAGCTTTATCCGCCCCCTGAATGCCAAATAAAGCAGCGCCAAGACCGTCGATATACAGCATCCAGCGGTAAATCTGAGGTTGCGTAAAAAAAGATTCGGCTACAAAAGTAACTATGCATGCGCCCAATGCCACCCAAATATAAATCTGAGCAATCGACCAAAAAGCAGGCACATCCAAAATGATGTCCCTCAGTGTTCCGCCGCCAATGGCGGTAATCACACCCAATACCATGACGCCAAAAAGATCCACACCTCGATCTGCAATAGCTAGAACACCCGTTACCGCAAAAGCAATCGTGGCAATGATACCAATCCAGAAATTAATTTGATCCATAACGCTTAGTCTAAATCACCGAGACAACACAATCAATGAAGCCCTGCATATACTGAGGGTCATGTTCTTAAGGAGTTCTTCATGAAAACTCAGCTTTATAGCTTTTGGCGTAGCTCGGCAGCTTTTCGGGTGCGTATTGCCCTGAACTTAAAAGGTATGGATTATGAAGTGATTCCAGTACACCTTCTCAAAGATGGCGGTGGACAACGCACGCCAGAATATACAAGCAAGAATCCCAATCGTTTAGTCCCCCTTTACACCGATGGTACTCATACGATTCATCAGTCCCTTGCCATCATCGAATATCTCGAGGAGATTCAAGCAGCTCCAGCCCTGCTACCGAAAACCGCAATCGATCGAGCATGGGTGCGTGCAGTCGCCATGGACATTGCGATCGATATACACCCCCTAGGTAACGTAAGGGTTTTGCGCTACTTGATTAGGCAATTAGGCTTAAGCATGGAGGCAAAAGATGGCTGGAATCAACACTGGATCTCTTTAGGCTTAACCAGCCTGGAAAAACAATTAAGTACAGATCCGAGGGTGGGTCGCTTTGCTTTTGGTGATCACCCTGGTTTGATTGACATCTGCTTAGTGCCGCAAATCTTTAATGCACTTAGTGCAAAGATGGATATGAAAGCCTATCCAGCGCTGATGAGGATCTTTCATCAGTGTATGACGGTACCAGCATTTATTGACGCCTCTTGGGAAAATCAAATGGATGCTGAGGGATCAAACCCCCTTACTCCACCACAAGAATAAAGACAGTGTTAGTAAAGATCCTACTGTAGTTAAAAGCACCACTCGAGAAATAATTCTGCCGTCTGCGTTGTAATACTGAGCCAACATAAATGGGCCTGTACCCGTAGGAAGGGCAGCCAGAATCACAACGGCATTCACCCATAAGGTAGGCAAATCTAAGATTGGGCCAGCGATTAACCAGGCAACTAGGGGCTGAATAATCAGCTTGGCAACACTGATACCCCATGCCTGTTGAGGGGCCGACTTTTCTTTTTGCATCAAAAACAGGCCAATAGAGACTAGTGCGCAAGGCGTGGCTGCCGCAGCCAAGAAAGAAATCACTTGCGCTAATGGGTCGTACAAAATCAAGTCTGTAGATGACCACACCAAACCGGCAACCGGTGCAATTAATAATGGATTAGTGCACAGAGACTTCAATACACTCCAAACAATTTCATGGGATTTTTTATGGGACTGTATGCCGACCTCAATGAGAACTGTTGCTACAGCAAACATCACAAAAACAATGAAGGTCGCAATAATTGCTGGCGCCAAACCATCTTGACCAAGTGCCAAAACACAGAGCGGAATGCCCATGTACCCCGTGTTGGAGTAAGACGCACTCAAACCTGAAAAACTAGCGGCCGCTAAATCTCGCTTACGAACCCAGCTGACTAGCAACACCAACATAAATACTAGCAAGCAACTCAGAAAGAAAGCGGTAATAAAGCCCGGCTGCCAAAGTGTTTGCCAACTACTGTTTGATGCGAAATTAAATAGTTGCGCAGGTAAGGCAAGCCAAACGACAAAGCGATTTAATTCAATCGATGCGCTTTCTCCTAACTTACCAGTTCTGCCGCAAATGTAGCCTATGAGAATCAGCGCAAATACTGGAAAGACAACATTGAAAACGTAGAACAATTTAAATGTGCTTTTTTAGATCAAGCAATTTTCTTCAGAGTCTTCTGGTATCGCTGCGCATTTTTGATATAACGCCCTGCAATATCTTCTATACCCGCAATCTGCTCTGGTGTTAGCGTTTTCACTGCCTTGGCAGGTGAACCCAAAATCATTGAGCCATCAGGAAATTCTTTACCCTCAGTAACTAAGGCGCCAGCACCCACTAAGCAGTTCTTACCAATCTTGGCACCATTCAAAATAACGGCACCGATGCCAATCAAACTACCGTCGCCAATTTGACAGCCATGAAGCATTACTTGATGCCCAACAGTAACTTGCTTACCAATGATGAGGGGGTAGCCAGAGTCAGTATGCAAAATAGAAGCATCTTGCACATTGCTGCCCTCGCCAATTTGAATGAGATCGTTATCGCCACGGATAACCACCTTGGGCCACACGCTCGCGTTTGAATGAAGCTCAACGCGACCGATCACCTCTGCGCTCTCGGCGACCCAGGCTCCCTCAGCTAAGTGGGGAGCGTTTCCATCTAGTTCAAATATAGCCATGACTCATTATAGGTAATGGCTATATTTAAGGAAGCCTACCAATTAGGCTCACGATCAGGCGTGGAAGAAATCCGGTGAATACTCAAATCCGCACCTTCAAACTCTTCCTCTTGTGACATCCGGATGCCTAAAACTGCCTTGAGCAATCCGTAGACCACAAAACCACTAATTAAGGCAATCGCCACTCCTAAGCCACTGCCAATCAGCTGGCCCAAGAAAGTGACTCCACCAATACCGCCTAGCGCTTTTGCCCCAAAGATGCCAGCAGCCAATCCACCCCATAAACCGCAGAGACCATGCAGTGGCCATACACCCAACACATCGTCAATCTTCCAACGGTTTTGCACCAAGGTAAACATGTACACAAAAAGAGCGCCAGCAATTAAGCCAACAACCAATGCGCCCATCGGGTGCATCAAATCTGAGCCAGCGCAAACTGCCACCAAGCCAGCCAAAGGACCGTTATAAGTAAAACCGGGGTCGTTGCGACCAATAACCCATGCAGCCAAAGTCCCGCCAACCATCGCCATCAAAGAATTCATGGCAACTAAGCCACTGACCTTATCGATAGTCTGCGCACTCATGACGTTAAATCCAAACCAACCTACCGCCAAAATCCAAGCGCCCAATGCTAAGAACGGAATGCTTGAAGGAGGATGTGCCGCAACGTTGCCATCCTTGGTGTAACGACCACGACGCGCGCCCAACAGGATGACTGCTGGTAGCGCAATCCAACCACCCACCGCATGGACAACAATTGAACCCGCAAAGTCATGGAACTCTTCGCCAGTAAGTGACTTGATCCATGCTTGGATGCCGTAATGCTGATTCCAGGCGATGCCTTCAAAGAAAGGGTAAATGAAGCCAACCAAGATAAAGGTGGCAATCAATTGAGGGTTGAACTTCGCGCGCTCTGCAATACCACCCGAAATAATGGCAGGAATAGCAGCAGCAAAGGTCAGCAAGAAAAAGAATTTGACCAGTTCATAGCCATTTTTCTCGGCCAATAGCTCAGCGCCAGAGAAAAAGTCGACGCCGTAGGCAATGCTGTAACCAATAAAGAAGTAGGCAATAGTCGACACTGCAAAGTCGACTAAGATTTTGACCAAGGCATTGACTTGGTTCTTTTTACGAACCGTGCCAAGCTCAAGAAATGCAAACCCCGCGTGCATCGCTAAAACCATGATGGCGCCGAGCAAAATAAACAAGGCATCACTGCCTGATTTCAAAGTTTCCACTGAAATAACCCCCATATTTTTTGCATCATTATGGGGAATTTAGTGGTGGTTCGTCAGCATTAATGCACTCATTTAGTGCAATTTAATGCCCTCAATATAGTTTATTATCAAATTTACATACACCGAAGGGAGAACCCATGAAAAAAATTTTAGTTCTATTGGCCGCTTTAGGCGCATTTTCTGGCTTAGCCCAGGCCCAAGAAAAAGTTCAGGTATTGAGCACTCAAGAGCTCGTCAATGTCTGCAAATTGCCTGCAAGCCCAGAGTCCCGTAGCTTTTGCGTTGGCTATACAACCGCGATTTACGACACTTATTTGGCAACACGTCATCCACAACGCGCTAGGCCATATATTTGCGTAAAGCAACCAGCACCTTCACGTGACGAAGTGATTGGTGAATTTGTAAAATTTGGTCAAACCAATCAACAAACTGCTGACAAACCGGCGGCAGGTGTTTTCTTGGGCTTCTTGGCAGCACGCTTTCCTTGCGCCAGAAAATAATCCAAGCTAATTAGCCAATCAATCTAAAGACATAAGGAACAGTTGATATGAAAAAAATTATCGCTATTACTGCTGCAACCCTAGCAATTGCAGGTTGCTCTAACATGAGCAATACAGAACAACGCACTTTATCTGGCGCTGGTATCGGCGCAGCTGCTGGTGCAGTTGGCACCGCCATTTTCCACGGCAACCCAATTTGGGGAGCAGTTGGTGGCGCAGCAGTTGGTGCAGCCTCTGGTTACGTATACGATGCCTACAAAAAAGAGCAGGCTTCTGAGTACAACTCTGGCTACAACGCTGGAAAAAATAATCAGCCAGCTAAAGCTCCTCAGTAATTCTTAGGTGGCTTTACAAGCTAGATTGAGTTCTAATTGCAGTAAAACAAAAAACCCGACCTGCGTCATGCAAGTTGGGTTTTTCTTTTAAAGCTTCAGCAATTTAAGAGAGGAGCAGCTGATTAATACGCTTTACATAAGCAGCTGGATCATTCAATTGACCGCCCTCAGCCAAGAGTGCTTGATCAAATAAGACCTGAGTCCACTCATCAAAATACTGATCGTCTGACTTCAGCTTGAGGAGCAAAGGATGATCGGGGTTGATTTCCAGAATAGGCTTGGTATCTGGCGCTTGCTGGCCTGCCGCCTTGAGCATGCGCAATAAATTTCCAGAAAGTTCATTCTCATCAGAGACCAAGCACGCTGGAGAGTCAGTCAAGCGGAAGGTCACACGCACATCCTTCACCTTGTCTTCCAGCGCTGCTTTCATGCGATCGAGCAAGCCCTTGAAATTCTTTTCAGTTTCTTCATGCTCTTTCTTTTCTTTCTCGTCACTTAAGTTGCCAAGATCAAGACCGCCCTTTGCTACTGAGGTCATGTGCTTGCCATCAAACTCAGCGAAGAAAGAAAG
Organism: Polynucleobacter sp. 35-46-11; assembly: GCF_002281105.1. Lineage (NCBI taxonomy): Bacteria > Pseudomonadati > Pseudomonadota > Betaproteobacteria > Burkholderiales > Burkholderiaceae > Polynucleobacter > Polynucleobacter sp. 35-46-11. The sequence goes on along the minus strand of NZ_NCFJ01000024.1, from coordinate 14,981 downwards.
CATCCACTCGTCCACACGATCGGACAGCAATAAAACTTCAACGCCTTTCTTACGGAAGATTTCTAAATGCGGACTATTTTTAGCAGCATTAAATGTGTCGCCAGTGACGTAATAAATCTTGTCTTGACCTTCCTTCATGCGTGAAATGTATTCAGCTAAGGAAACAGTTTGATCAGCAGAATCCGCATGTGTACTTGCAAAACGCAAGAGCTTTAAGATGCGCTCTTGATTAGGCTGATCTTCACCAACACCCTCTTTAAGCACTTGTCCAAACTGAGTCCAGAAGGTGCGGTACTTTTCTTTCTTGGTATCGTCATCACCATTAGCCAAATCCTCCAACATGCTTAATACACGCTTAGTGGAGCTTTCTCGAATAATTTTCACATCGCGTGATTCCTGCAGGATTTCACGGGAAACGTTTAAAGGCAGATCTGTTGAATCAATCACCCCAGTGACAAAACGCAGGTACATCGGCATTAATTGCTCGGCATCATCCATGATAAATACCCGCTTCACATACAACTTAATACCGCCACGCTTATTACGATCCCACAAATCAAATGGTGCACGTGAGGGTACATACAGCAACTGCGTAAATTCACTACGACCTTCGACCTTATTCAGGGAATAGCACAAGGGATTTTCATAATCATGTGACAGGTGTTTATAAAACTCGTGGTACTGCTCTTCAGTAATTTCGGATTTAGAGCGAGCCCATAATGCGCTGGACTGATTAATACTTTCGAGCTCGTCCTTAATCACTTGCTCTTTTTTATCTGCGTCCCACTCTTCCTTATTCATCTGAATCGGCAAAGAGATGTGATCGGAATATTTACGAATAATCGATTTCAACTTATGGGTGGAGAGGAAATCATCCTCACCCTCACGCAACTGCATCGTGATCGAAGTCCCACGCTGTGGGCGATCAATACTTTCTACTGTAAATTCGCCTGAGCCATCAGACTCCCAGCGAACTCCATCGGACGCTGGCAAGCCTGCTCGACGCGTCTCCACAGTAATACGGTCGGCCACAATAAAGGCTGAGTAAAAGCCAACACCAAACTGACCAATTAAAGCGGCATCTTTTTGTTGATCGCCAGAAAGCTTAGAGAAAAATTCTTTCGTGCCAGAGCGAGCAATAGTTCCCAAATTAGAAATTACTTCATCCCGACTCATGCCAATACCGTTATCCGAAATCGTGACGGTTCTAGCGACTTTATCAAAACTGACCTTGATCTTCAGATCAGGATCATCGCCATACCAATCGGGATGCTCGATCCCCTCAAAACGGAGTTTGTCTGAAGCATCGGATGCGTTCGAGATCAGCTCACGGAGAAAGATTTCCTTATTGGAATACAAGGAGTGAATCATCAGTTGTAAAAGTTGCTTTACCTCGGCTTGAAAGCCTAATGTTTCTTTACTAGCTACAGTCATGCGTATTCTCTCTTCCCTCTTAATCAATGAACATCACCCTCAGTAAATGGGGGCTATTAAAGTTATTTCAAGATCTTGGAAACGCCAAATTTAGCCTGGATGGGGCTTTGAATGCTTCTCCGCTACAGGCAATTCCGCCTTTTTCCACGCGCTAAAGCCTCCCTCAAGATGGCAAACCCCAGGAACCCCCATTTTTTGCAGGGTTTCTGTTGTAAGGGCAGAGCGCCACGCAGATGCGCAATAGAGCAACAAACGCTTCCCCTCACCAAAAACTGGCTTGTAATAAGGGCTATCCGGGTCGACCCAAAATTCCAGCATGCCACGAGGAGCATGAATTGCACCTGGAATAAGGCCATCGCGCTCCAACTCCCTCACATCCCGAATATCCACAAAAACGGTGCTTTCATCACTCAGGAATTGCTGGGCTTGCTCCAATGGAACGGTCTCAATTTGTGCCATCGCATTGGCAATTAATTCTTGATAGCCTAATTTTAATTTCACCAAAATCTCCCTAATTGCTAATACTTTTATTTACTTGCTATTAAGAGCAGTTTATTGATGTTGCCCTGATAATATGTAGCTATGAACTTTACCCCTACTGAGCTTGGTGCTAGCGTTATATTTGCCATCGCAGTGCTACATACCTTTTGCACTTCGTATTTTGAAGCCCTAGCTAAAAAATCCCCAAGACATGCTGGTTTATGGCATCTCCTCGGTGAGGTTGAAATCGTCTTTGGTTTTTGGGCGGCTGTGCTGATTATTTTTATGTGGCTTGCAAATGATCTAGCCACAGCAAAAGAGTACGCCAATAAGCGGAACTTCACGGAGCCCTTATTTGTTTTTGCCATCATGGTTGTCGCTGGTAGTAAACCCATTCTGAATTTTGCAACTCAGCTTCTTTATAAGCTCGGCAAAGCCATTCAATTTGTCTTGCGCACCAAGCAAGCGCCAACACTGTATTTCTTGACCCTTAGTATCACGCCATTGCTAGGATCACTGATTACTGAGCCCGCCGCAATGACGCTGGCAGCTTTTTTATTGCGCGACCTAGTCTATCGCCATAAATGCTCTACCCCACTTTTGTTTGGCACATTAGGTGTGCTGTTCGTTAACATTTCAATCGGTGGCACGCTAACTAATTTCGCCGCACCACCAGTGCTTATGGTGGCATCTACCTGGGGCTGGAGTACCGCTTTCATGTTTTCGAACTTTGGCTTTGAAGCAATGATTGCCATTTTCATTAACGCTGGGGTTGTAACCCTACTCTTTCATAAGCAACTTGTTGAGCCTACTAGAAAATCTGATCAAGTTCGCATTCCACTTACCATTACAGCAATTCACCTTTTATTTTTGCTAGGCATTGTGAGCTTCGCACATGACCCAGTCATCTTCATGTGGCTGCTACTCTTTTTTATTGGTTACACCACTGCTTATCCAAAACATCAAAGCCCGCTCATCTTGCGTGAAGCTTTGCTGGTAGGATTCTTCTTAGGCGGACTAGTTGTCTTGGGCGCACTGCAAGGTTGGTGGCTGCAGCCGATCCTCGAAACTATGAGTCCCACCGCAGTGTTCTATGGCAGTCTGGCATTAACTGCGATTACCGATAATGCGGCGCTCACCTATTTAGGATCATTGGTACAGGGCACCTCACCAGAGTTCAAGCTGGCTTTAGTTGGTGGTGCAGTAGCAGGTGGTGGCTTAACCGTGATTGCAAACGCCCCCAATCCTGCTGGACTGGCTATTTTGCGCAGTTACTTCCCAAATGCAGCAGTTTCCGCGGGTTTACTGTTTGTAGCCGCCATTCCACCAACTATTGTTGCGATTCTGGCCCTACGTCTGCTCTAAACGCCTTATCCAGTAAAATCTGAGCTTCGCCCCCAGCTATAAACCTGAGAACGGCATATGAAAAAGCTCTATATCAAAACCTTTGGCTGTCAAATGAACGAGTACGACTCGGGCAAGATGGCCGACCTCCTACATGCCGATGAAGGCATGGTCATGACTGACACGCCAGAAGATGCAGATGTCGTTCTACTAAACACCTGCTCGATTCGTGAAAAAGCAGAAGACAAAGTATTTTCCGATTTAGGCCGCCTACGCGAGCTCAAGAAAACCAAGCCTAATTTATTAATTGGTGTGGGCGGTTGCGTTGCCAGCCAAGAAGGTCAGCAAATTATTAGTAGGGCGCCATATGTCGATGTGGTGTTTGGCCCGCAAACTTTACATCGCCTCTCAGACCTCATTGCGCAACGTCGCCAAACTGGAAGATCTCAGGTAGACATCTCTTTTCCAGAAATAGAAAAGTTTGACCACCTTCCAGCCTCTCGTCAAACCCGTGGCTCAGCTTATGTGTCCATCATGGAAGGCTGCTCAAAGTATTGCAGCTACTGCGTGGTTCCTTACACTCGCGGCGAGGAAATATCGCGCCCCTTTGACGACGTATTGACTGAAGTGGCTGGTCTTGCAGCCCAAGGCGTAAAAGAAATTGTCTTGCTCGGTCAGAATGTGAACGCCTATCTTGGCAAGATGGGTGGCAATGAAGAGATTGCAGACTTTGCATTACTGATTGAATACATTGCCGAAATTCCGGGTGTTGAGAGGATTCGTTTTACAACTAGCCACCCAAAAGAATTTACACAGCGCTTGATTGATATCTACGCCAAAGTTCCGAAGCTCGTAAGCCATTTGCATCTACCAGTACAACATGCATCGGATTCCGTTTTATCTGCAATGAAACGTGGCTACACCGCACTAGAATACAAAAGCATTATTCGTAAGATGCGCGCTGTGAGGCCCGACCTAACCCTCTCTAGTGACTTTATTGTGGGTTTTCCTGGCGAGACCGATGAAGACTTTGCAAAACTACTTAAGATGGTTGAAGAACTGAATTTTGATAATAGCTTTTGCTTTATCTTCAGTGCGCGACCCGGGACACCCGCTGCCAATTTGAGTGATGACACTCCTTATGAGGTCAAACTCAAGCGACTACAAACATTACTCGCCCTAGTTGAGTCACAAGCAAATCAAATTAGCAAAAATATGCTGGGCAATACTGAGCGAGTACTCGTTGAAGGTTTGGCGAAAGATGGCGTGAACTTGCAGGGTCGGGCCGCTAATAATCGCGTGATTCACTTCACTGCACCAAATGACGATATCGAATCACTCATCGGCCAAATGGTAGATATCCGCATTACTGAAGTACTCAACTACACCCTCCGAGGCGAACTGATTGGCGATCTCACCCTATCCCACACTCACTAAGATGACGACGAAGGAAGCATCCCCCTCTAAACTCGAGATTGATATTCAATTTGCTAGCGCTGCTATCGAAGAGAAAGTGCTTGCAACGGCATCTCTGGTGGCAATTAAAAAATGGGTGAAAGCAGCAGTTCCATTGAATGGCCTCATTACCTTGCGCTTTGTGAATGCAGCTGAAGGCAAAAAACTGAATTTTGCCTTTCGCAACAAAGACTATGCAACTAACGTCCTCACCTTTCCATATGAGCTGAGCAAAAAGACATTGGCTGCCGATATTATTTTTTGTCTCCCTGTGATTCAAAAAGAGGCATCAGACCAAAGTAAGGCCATGAAGGCTCATCTAGCGCATCTGATTATTCATGGTTGCTTACATGCTCAAGGCCTGGATCATGAAAACAATGTCGAAGCAAAAAAAATGGAAAACAAGGAAATCATCTTTCTAAAATCCCTGGGCTTTGCTAACCCCTACACACCCAATTGAGGCGGTTTTAACGCCATCTTCATCGAATTTACTTATTTCTACGATATTCTTGGTATATGCCTGACCCCAATAAATCCCTTTTAGAGCGCTTGGCCGATTTTTTAACGCCGCAGCCAACTAGCTTAGCAGAACGTCGTCAGGAACTGATTGATGCCCTAAGAGAAGCTCAGGCCGAAGGCTTAATTGACGCAGATGCCCTCTCTATGATTGAGGGTGTGTTCCAGGTAGGCCAATTGTGTGCTCGCGATATTTTGATCCCCAGAGCGCAGATTGACTGGATTGATATCAACCAGCCTTTATCGGAAATTATCAAGAGCGTCATTACTGCCGCCCACTCACGCTTCCCAGTATTTGAAGGTGGCCGCGACAATGTCATCGGCACCTTACTGGCAAAAGATTTATTGCGTCACTCTACCGAAAAAGATTTTCAGGTTCGCGATTGGCTCCGCCCCGCCGTATTTATTCCTGAATCTAAACGCCTAAGTGTGTTGCTACGTGACTTCAAAGACAACCGTAATCATTTGGCAATTGTTGTAGATGAATACAGTGGCGTTGCAGGTGTCATTACGATTGAAGATGTGCTTGAGCAAATCGTTGGTGACATTGAGGATGAGCACGATATTGACGAGGAAGCAGATAACCTCATCTCATTAGACAACGGAGATATTCGCGTTAAAGGTATTACTGAATTAGAGCAATTTAATGAGGCCTTAGGTACTCAATTTCATGATGAAGACATTGAAACTATTGCCGGCCTAGTCATTCATCATCTAGGTCGAGTACCCAAAATGGGCGAATTGATCGAGATCGACGGAGTCGAGTTTGAGGTTCAGCGCGCTGATCCAAGACAGATTCACATTCTGCTCGCACGCCAACTCCCGAAGAATCCTTCCTGAGAATTACCTTGATTGATCAGCAATCTACTAGACTAGGTAATGGCGTCAATTTATTGGCGCTATTTTTTCTAGGGGCCGTACTAGCTGCTGCAGCAGAGCTGCCGTATGGTGGCTGGATACAAATCCCGATCTTGAGTTTGATTTGGTGGCGGATGAGTGAACAAGCAAGCCTATCTGTTAAAAATCAATTTATTTCTGGAATGGCTTTTGGTCTAGGCTACTTTGTTCTGGGTCTCTGGTGGATCTACATTAGCTTGCATGATGTAGGCGGCATGAATGCAGCCCTATCTGGTGCAGCCGTATTCTTATTATCTGCCTACATGGCCATATATTTTTCGGCGGCCAGCCTCTCGTTAGTATTTTTTAAATCTTCACGCATCACTGGTTTATTACTTGCTGCAAGCTGGGTCAGCTTTGAGTATTTTCGTGGCGTGATATTTACAGGCTTTCCTTGGATGGGATTTGCGGAAGCACAATTCAACGGCCCATTTGCACCCGTGGCGCCATTCTTCGGCGGTCTGGCCTGCACATTTTTAGCAGTGTGGATTTCTTGGGAAGTTACTCAGTTAAAAAAAAATATCTTCTTTAGCGCCACCTTTATCATTGCTACCGTCGCTCTTGCGCAACTCGCGAGCCTTTGGACCTTCACAAAGCCGATTGGCGAACCACTCAGTGTTCGTTTAATTCAAGGTAATTTTGAGCAAAGCCTGAAGTTCAACCCCAAGGCCATTGAAGAACAATTTAGTTTTTATACCAATGCTATTGAGAGTCAGTCAGCCGACCTCATCATCACTCCAGAGACTGCTTATCCTTGGCCGCAAAGCAATCTTCCCGCTGGCTTATTAGGATCACTTCAACAGTTCTCTACCAACACCTCCAGCAATGTCTTACTCGGCTTGATTGGAGAGGTAAGCAACTCCACTGGGGTGAAATACACCAATCGCGCTCTTGGACTCTCTCCCAACGTACCAAGCTATCAATATGACAAATCTCATTTGGTGCCCTTTGGTGAATTTATTCCTCCCGGCTTTCATTGGTTTGTGAATGCATTCCATGTCCCCATGAGTGACTTTGAACGTGGCAAGCTAGATCAAGATCCCTTCAGTATTGTTCGCTCAGGTAAAGATGCAATTCATGCAGTCATCATGATTTGCTATGAGGATGTCTTTGGTGGGGAGTTAGCCTCCCGCATTCATCAGAGCAATAAGCCCGTTAACTTGTTGATCAATATGACCAATCTGGCCTGGTTTGGGGATTCTCAAGCACCAGCGCAGCAATTACGTCTATCGCAGCTACGCTCCTTGGAGACTGGTCTCCCAGCGCTACGCGCCACAAATACAGGGATTACCGCAGCGCTTGGGCCAGATGGCAAGCTACTGTCTCAGTTAGGCGAATTTACCCAGGGCATACTCAAGCTCAAAATCCAAGCCTACTCCGGCACAACTCCTTACGTACTTTGGGGAAATGTGCCTATTTTGAGCCTTTCTTGCCTCTTGCTTATCTTGGGCCTGATTCGCCAAAAACGAATCTAATCGCTATTTCATGGTTCACTAGCTTAGCCATGTAAAATCAAAGGCTTAGCCAGGAGATTACTGGGACCAACAAGGTTGCGCCCTATTGCAACCTATTGACCTTGAGGTCGGTGCCGGTACATCTCATACAGCCACTTTCTTGAGGGCCATTGGCCCAGAGCCATGGAAGGCAGCTTACGTCCAACCCTCGCGCAGACCAAAAGATGGTCGCTATGGAGAAAATCCAAACCGTTTGCAACACTACTACCAATACCAAGTAGTTCTGAAACCTGCGCCAGAAAATATTCTTGAGCTCTACTTGGGTTCCCTTGCAGCTCTAGGTCTCGATCTTCAAAAGAACGATGTCCGTTTTGTTGAAGACGACTGGGAAAACCCAACCCTGGGGGCATGGGGCTTGGGCTGGGAAGTTTGGCTTAATGGCATGGAAGTAACTCAGTTCACCTATTTCCAGCAAGTTGGTGGCATTGACTGTAAACCCGTTTTAGGCGAAATCACATACGGTATTGAGCGCTTGGCGATGTACATCCAAAATTGTTCCAACGTATACGACCTCGTCTGGGCAGATGGCATCTCATATGGTGATGTTTATCACCAGAATGAAGTGGAGCAATCTTGCTACAACTTTGAACACTCCAACACCGACCTATTATTTGCAAACTTCACTAACTATGAAAGTGAGGCCAAGCGCTTGATGGAAGTGCCATTAGCCTTACCAGCTTATGAAATGGTACTTAAGGCCGGACACACATTTAACCTACTTGACGCCCGCGGCGCCATTTCAGTTACAGAGCGTGCAGCTTATATCGGACGTATCCGCAATCTTTCTCGTGCAGTAGCGCAGGCTTACTTCGAGTCTCGTGTGAAATTGGGATTCCCGATGTGCCAACGTCAATCCAAAGCCTAAGCAGCTCGATCTAATTATGAGTACACCGAACTCCCTCTCTCGATCAGATAATCTTCTGATTGAAGTATTTACCGAAGAGCTTCCACCCAAATCATTACGTCGCTTGGGTGATGCTTTTAGTGAAGGTATTTATTCCGCACTGAAAGCTGCCGGCCTTTTGAGCGAAAACTCGGTTGCCACTGGCTTTGCTACACCACGTCGCCTCGCGGTTCAAGTAAGCAATGTATTGAGCCAAGCACCAGACTATCCAGTGCGCGAAAAGTTACTACCAACCAGCATTGCTTTTGATGCTGATGGAAAACCGACTGCGCCACTACAAAAGAAATTAGCCTCCTTGGGTTATGCTGATATTAATCTCTCGACTTTAGAAAAAGCAGGCGAAGGCAAGAATGAAGCTTTGTATCTAAACGTTGTTGCCAAAGGCGCAGCGCTAGAACAAACCGCTCAACAAGCACTTGAGCAAACACTAAGCAAATTACCAATCGCCAAAATGATGCACTATCAAGTGCTCCAAAAAAATGGTGAATTGGAGGACGTTGAGTTTGCGCGCCCTGCACATCGCATCATTGCCCTTCATGGCAGACAAGCCCTGAATATCAGTGCACTAGGCATTGATGCAGAAAACCAAACAGAAGGCCACCGCTTTTTAGCTCCCGGCGTTATTACAATCGCCTCCGCTGATCAGTATGAATCCGATCTCACCACTAAAGCCAAAGTGTTGCCAAGTTTTAATAAGCGCCGTGAATTTATTGAATCCGCTTTATTAAAAGCCGCTGGCGCTGATTTAGTGTTGATGCCAGATAGCTTATTAGATGAAGTAACGGCTTTAGTTGAGTGGCCAGCAATTTATGAATGCCATTTTGATCAGGAGTTCTTAGAAGTGCCACAAGAATGCTTGATTCTGACAATGCAGACTAATCAAAAATACTTTGCTTTGACTGACCAGCAAGGTAAGTTACGCAATCGTTTCTTAATTGTTTCCAATATTGAGACTGATCAGCCAGAAGCAATCATTTCCGGGAACGAGCGCGTAGTGCGTCCACGACTTTCTGATGCACGCTTCTTCTTCCAGCAAGATCAAAAGCGTCCGCTGGCATCCCGCGTAGCCGATCTTGGAAAAGTGGTTTATCACAATCAGCTCGGCAATCAACTAGACCGCACCAAGCGTGTCCAAGGAATCGCTGTAGGTATTGCAAAAGCCTTATCTGCAGATGACACACTAGCTAGTCGCGCTGCTGAAATTGCTAAAACCGATTTACTGACTGATATGGTTGGCGAATTCCCAGAGCTTCAGGGCATCATGGGTCGTTACTATGCAACGCACGACGGCGAAAATACTGAAGTAGCCTCTGCTTGTAGCGAGCATTACATGCCTCGCTTTGCTGGTGACGCATTGCCAAAAACTCAGACAGGCACCATCCTTGCTATTGCCGATAAGCTAGAAACCTTAGTTGGTATTTGGGGTGTTGGACTTGCGCCTACTGGCGATAAAGACCCTTACGCCTTACGTCGTCATGCTCTAGGAATTTGCCGTCTTTTGCTAGAGAAAAATTTGAGCCTAAGCCTGCCCGAATTAATTGAACTGGCTCGCAAACAATTTCCGCAGAAAGATGTTCAAGAAAAAGCTAAGGCTGGAGATATTTACGCTTTCATTATTGATCGCCTGCGCGCTTACTTACGTGACCAAGCAGTTGCTGGCAAGCCATTTACTACCGAAGAAATTGATGCTGTATTAAGTCAGTCACCCGCTCAACTTAACGATTTAATTGATCGCCTCACTGCGTTGCGTGAATTTAATTCCCTAGCAGAGGCAGCTCAGTTAGCTGCTGCCAATAAGCGTATTAGCAATATTCTGAAAAAGAATGCCACTACCATTCCTGCAACCTGCTCAAGCAAGCTCTTACAAGTTCCATCTGAAATTGCATTACATCAGGCACTTGAGAAACTTACCCCGACACTGACTGCTGCTTATGAGCAACGTCAGTTCGTCAATTTATTGAAAGCACTCGTAGCCTTAAGCACCCCTATTGATCAATTCTTTGCCGATGTCATGGTGATGGATCCAAATCCAGAGCTGCGCGATAACCGCCTGGCTCTCCTGCAACAACTTCACCAGAAAATGAATCTCATTGCCGACCTCGGCAAATTAGCATGAGCACTAGCTCTTCTAAACTCATCATTCTTGATCGCGATGGCGTGATCAATGAAGATCGGGATGATTATGTGAAGTCAAGTGATGAGTGGGTTCCGCTGCCCGGCAGTCTTGAAGCTATCGCACTACTGAATCAGGCTGGCTATCAAATTGCCGTGGCGACCAATCAATCGGGTTTAGCGCGCGGCTATTTCAATATCAATGATCTCCATGCGATGCACGGCAAGATGGAGAAGCTACTCAAACCCTTGGGCGGCCATATCGATAGCATTTTCTTTTGTCCTCATACCGATGCCAACGCATGTGACTGCCGCAAACCCCTACCAGGGATGATGAAAGAGATCGCACTTCGTTACAAAAAAAATCAGAGTGCCACACCTTTACTGGGAGTGCCGATTGTTGGCGATTCCTTGCGTGACCTTCAGGCAGGTATTGCTTTAGGTGCTAGCCCACACCTGGTGTTAACTGGCAAAGGCGCCAAGACCCTAGATAAAGGTGATCTCCCGGAGGGCACACAAATTCATGCAGATTTGATGGCATTTGCGCGTGTACTCTTGCAAGATAAGGTTTAATGCCAATATGACTTTTATTCGCTCAGCCCTATTTACCCTCTTTTTGCTGATATTCACCCCAATTTGGTCGGTGCTTTGCATTCTGGTTTTCCCCTTCCTTAATCCTGAGAATCGCTATCGCTTTATCGGCCTCTGGAATAAGGTAGTGATCTGGATCTTGCAACCACTCTGTGGCATTCGTTACGAGATTCGCGGAATGGAAAATATGATGGCGGTTTTAGATAAACCAGTTGTCGTGCTTAGCAAACATCAATCTGCATACGAAACCATTTTTTATATTGCCAAGCTTCCTAAGCAAGTCTGTTTCGTTTTTAAAAGAGAATTGCTGTGGATCCCCTTCTTTGGTTGGGCTTTGGCTTTGCTTAAAATGATTCACATTAATCGCAATAGCAAAGAAACTGCCGCCCTCTCCATCGTCGGCCAAGGGAAAAAGCGCTTAAGTGAAGGCAAATGGATTTTGTTATTTCCAGAAGGAACTAGAACGCCTACCGGGTCTCACAAACCCTACAGCAAAGGTGGCGCAAGGCTAGCAAGTGCTACCGAGGCACTTGTGATTCCAATTGCCCACAATGCGGGTCGCTGCTGGCCTAAGAACAGCTTTCTAAAACAGCCTGGAACAGTGATCTTCTCAATCGGGCCTGCAATCACCTCTGCTGGTAAAACAGGTGGGCAGCTTCATCAAGAAGTAGAAAAATGGATCGAAGCTGAAATGCGAGTAATTGATCCTACTGCTTATCAGTAAAACCAAAAGCTTAGTGGGCTAAAGTTTTGGCCCACTCAATATAGCGCTCCACCGGAATATCTTGGGCACGCGCTTTTAATTCAGATTCAGATAAAGTCAGTCGATCAGCAAAGGCTGATAGGTTAGTGCGTAGCATTTTTCTTCTTTGAGAAAACGCCGCAGCGACTACTTTTTCCAAGGCATGCCACTGTGCATTGTTTAAGCTGAAATCCCTTCGTGGAATCATTCGCACTACCGCCGAATTCACTTTAGGTTGCGGATCAAAAGCTTCGGGTGGAACTTCTAAAACTTGCTCCATATCGTAGCGGGCTTGCAACATCACAGAAAGCCGACTAAATTCAGAGCCGCCCGCCTTGGATACCATGCGCTCTACAACTTCGGCTTGAAGCATAAATACCTGCTCATCGATCACATTTGCAGCAGAAACAAGATGAAAAAGTAATGGGGTGGAAATGTTGTAGGGCAAGTTACCAACAACCTTACACAGTCCACTATTGGCTGGACGGGCGTTCGCCCATTCCAGAAAGTCAAACTTGAGCGCATCCCCCTCAATGACACGAAGACCCTTAAGATTCTCTTGATTCCAATAAGCTACCAGGTCTCGATCGATTTCGAGAAGGTCTAAATGATCGAGATTGCTCAATAAGGGCTTTGTTAGCGCACCAAGGCCAGGACCAATTTCAATCACGTGCATATTGTCACTTGGATTGATTGCAGCAACGATGGAATAAATAACTCCAGAGTCTTGCAAAAAGTTTTGACCAAATCGTTTACGAGCGCGATGCGTCATAGTTTTAGATTCTTTACGTTCTTCATATTTACTGCTAATTGATAGGCGAGTCGCAAAGCCTCTAGCATGCTACCAGAGTCTGCCAGGCCTTTACCAGCAAGGTCTAGCGCTGTACCGTGATCTACCGAAGTGCGAATAATCGGCAAGCCTAAGGTGACATTCACGCCACCACCAAAGCTCACAAACTTAAATGGCGCCAAACCTTGATCGTGATACATCGCAATAAAAGCATCTAAACCATCTAAACCATTGGCATCGAACATCGTGTCACCCGGGTAGGGCCCACTCACCTGAATACCCAACTGTTTGGCAGCTTCGATAGCAGGAGCAATCACATCAATTTCTTCGCGACCAAGATAGCCTGATTCACCTGCGTGGGGATTAAGTCCTGCCACCCGAATCACAGGCTTATCAATGCCAAATTTTGTCCGCAAATCCCGATCGACGATCTGAATCGTTTCCAGAATATGCTGACGATCAAGTGCGTCAGGAACTTCTTTTAAAGGTAGATGGGTTGTAACTAAAGCCACCCGGAGGTCGCGGCTTTTCTGTAAACCTAAAAATCCCGCTGGCAATGTCGCACACAACATCATGACAACATGCTCCTGACGGCAAAGCTTAGCTAGATATTCAGTATGTCCGGTAAATAAGCCATCGCTTGAAGTATCGCCCTCATTGATCACACTTTTTTGTATGGGCGCAGTCACCATCGCATCAAAGCGCCCGTTAAGGCATCCTTTAACAGCGGCATCCAGAACATTTAGAACATACTGAGCATTAGCGGGATTGAGCTGACCGGCTATTGCTGGAGCGCCTAGTGCAATAGATTCCACCTTCAAACGATTCGATAAAGCTGGAGGAATCTTGGTCGCTGGAATTAAGCTGGGGTCACCAAGCAAAGTAATCGTACTTACAGGCTGCTCTCGCAAAAAAGCTAAAGCAGCTGCAACAGAAACTTCTGGACCAACCCCTGCGGGCTCTCCAGAGCTAATGACTAAATTAACGAGGGCTGGCTGCTGGATCATCTGCGTTAATGATCTTCACCGTAGCGGTGTCGCGTAATTCACGTAGCCAATCTTGATAAGCCTGCTCAAACTTGCGCTCACGAATTGCTGCGCGGGCAAATTGACGCTGCTTCTCCAAGGTCAACTGAGCCTCACGACGCTCAAGCACCTGAATCAAATGCCAGCCAAACTCCGTCTTCACTGGATTGCTGACTTCACCAATTTGCAAGCGATTCATTGCTTGATCAAACTCCGGAACTAAATCGCCAGGACCCATCCAGCCTAGATTGCCGCCATTGGCTGCAGATCCATCTTCGGAATATTTTTTAGCTAACTCACCAAAATCAGCAGTCTTTGCACGAACCTGATCACGATAACCAGCGAGGCGTCTTTCAGCATCTTGATCCGTTAAACCAGCACGACTACGCAATAAGATATGACGAGACAAAGTCTGCGTCACCATGATGTTTTGAGGGGTAGTTGCACTTTCTTGAGGGGCAGCTTGCTGTGGCTCAGGAGCACCGGCAACTAGCGCACGACGATCTAGAACCTTCAGAACGTGATAGCCAGCAGGGCTCTTAACCACTGCATTGGCAACTTGTCCGCCACCCGTATTTCTCACGGCCTCATAAAATAATTGTGGCAAGCGATCTGGGGTACGGTAACCCAACTCCTGAAACTTAATCTTTGGATTATCTTTTGCGGCCATTGCACCCAATTGCAAGAAATCAATATCGCCACGCGCTTCACGCAAGAGGGATTCTGCTTTCTTTTTTGCCTCAGCCTGAGCGCCAGCACCAGCACTTGCATCAGCAGGAATAAAAATCTGTGCAACATCAATTTCTTCGGGCTCACCTTTTGCAGCTGGGGTGGAGCGTGCAGGCTTTCCTCCTCCGGCTACTGCACGATTACGATCAGAAATAAAGTTATCTACCTCTGCATCAGAAATCTTAATCTTGCCCTCTACCTCACGCTCACGATAGCGACTAATAATCACATCATCCCGCAACATTTGGCGGTAGCGATCATAGGTACTACCTGTAGCGGCAATTTTTACCTTCAACTCAGCAACTGTTAATTTATTCTTAGCCGCAATATCACCAATAATCTTGTCAAGCTCTTTATTGCTAACCGTCACCCCTTCTTGCTCAGCATTTTGCAATTGAATCTTTTCGACAATGAGGCGCTCAAGCACGGTCTTGCGTAAAGTGGCTGC
>NZ_NCFJ01000251.1:0-3667 GCF_002281105.1 Polynucleobacter sp. 35-46-11 | reverse complement strand
AAAAACAACAAATAAGGAAGTGAATTTTACTAGCTCATTTCATGAGCTTGTAAGCAAATATTCTGAATACATAGCAGCAAAACAGTAACAAGCAATAGCAACAAAACCAAATTAACTTAGATACAAACCAGGAGAAATCAAATGGAACTATTAAATAACTTCAACGGCGCTTCACTTGCAATCATCATGATGATGTCTTACTGGGCTGTGCTGAAAAATACCAAGCGCAGTGAGCCAAAAAGGTCAGGCATCTTTAGCCGTCACTACCAGTAAGAGGGTGGGTGGCAAAAAATAGCAGTCAGCAGTCAGCAGCAATAAGTAAGCAGTAGGCCAAAAAGGG
Source organism: Polynucleobacter sp. 35-46-11 (assembly GCF_002281105.1). NCBI lineage: Bacteria > Pseudomonadati > Pseudomonadota > Betaproteobacteria > Burkholderiales > Burkholderiaceae > Polynucleobacter > Polynucleobacter sp. 35-46-11. Next base: position 3,327 of record NZ_NCFJ01000251.1, on the reverse strand, counting down.
GAATAAGGAAATCACGGATTCCTTATTCCCTGTCAAAGGCAAGCTAAGACCAAGAAATCAATAGTTCAGCATAATGACGCAAATCAACAAGATATTTGCGTGTAAAAGAAATGTCTTAAATATCGTTAAAATGACGCCATGATTGAAGACAAACAAACCTTTTTAGATAAAAAATTACGCCCTCTACCGCGCTGGATATTCATGTCCCGTTGGTTACAGGCGCCGCTCTATATTGGTTTAATCGTAGCCCAGGGCGTTTATGTGTGGCAGTTCTGGATAGAGTTGGCTCATCTCATTAGCATGATGTCAGAGAGGAATGTGACAGAAACCGCACTCATGCTCATTGTGTTGGGTCTGATTGATGTGGTGATGATCTCGAATTTACTGGTGATGGTCATCGTTGGCGGCTGGGAAACCTTTGTGTCGCGTTTGGAGTTGGAGAACCATCCAGATCAACCTGAGTGGTTATCGCATGTCAATGCAGGTGTACTCAAGGTGAAGTTGGCAACTGCCATTATTGGTATCTCATCGATCCATTTGCTCAAAACCTTTATTAATGCGTCCTCACACGATGAAAAAACCTTGCTGTGGCAAACCGTCATTCACATGACCTTTGTATTTTCAGCTCTCGCGATTGCCTATACAGAAAAGCTCGTAGCCTCAGCGCATCAGAAGCACTAAATTGATTGGGACTAAAAAAGCTTAGGCTTGCAAAGCTTTGCGCAAGTATTCAGAGACGTTGTCTTGACGAAGCATCCACTGCTTATAGTCAGAGGGTACTTGGCTAATCAATTCACCTTTGTGTTTTCCAAAGGGCATGATCTTTGGAATGCGGGCATTCTCAGACATTTCCCATAAAGCATCAAGAGAGGTGGGTTTAAGTTTTTCAATAATTTGCCCCAAAATCTTGGAGCAAATCCAGACATCCGCTAATGCACTATGAGCATCACGTAATTGTTCTCTAGCAGTAGGGCGCTCAAAGTGATAGAGCAGGGCACTCTGGGTGTGACTGTCTAAGTCAGGCCAAAGGCTACGAGCAAGTGCAAGCGTGCAAATGCGTTTGACTTCAGGGCAACCAATGGCCTCCCAATCAAAGTCCACGCTATGACCAATGATGTATTTGGTGCCCGCTGGCAATCTAAATGAGCTGCTAGAAGGGCAGTTCACTAATTCCTCATCCATGATGTGGTGTGTCGCTAGTGCGCCTAAGCTAATCGGTTTACCAGGGTTGTAGCGTTGTACCCAAGGATTGCCAACTGCAAGCGGATTAATGGAGGTGACATCTAAAGAGGCTGCTTCAATAATGACGGCATCCTTCTTATCGGTTGCTTCAACATCGAAAATAATCGCTTGGGGCATAAACAGTCTTTAGAAGGGAGGGCTAGGGGATAGCGAATGCATCAAATAATGAGTGCGCTTGGGGGTGTCAACTCAGCCATTTTTAGACGAGGAGTCGTCTGAATTTGCAGGAGAATCTTGGTCTAAACCCTTGGTTTTATCAAGTTCCGCTAGCTTTTGCATTATGCTTTGAGCCATTGGGGACAAATCTTGGGAAGGTTCAGGTTTCTTCTTTACCTTCTTTTTCATTAACAAACTTTGCAGTACCGCTTGAAATAGCATTGGTAACCCCCGTATAGCCGTCTTTGTAAGTCGAAATTTGAATATACAGTAATTGAAAGCGGCAAGATAGTCGCTTGGGTTAAGAGAGATCAGGGAGAGCATGTTGGGCAAGAATATCCACAGTCTATTTAGAGGCATGCGCGTTTCGGATTTTTTCTTTCTTGGGGTTTTATTTGCCAACTTAATTTTAGTAACCTACCTAGGAATTGGGAATTATCAGAACGGAATTAAAGTTGCAACATCACAAGATAATGGTGAAGAAATCGTAGCGTGGTTTGGTAATCTCGCTAGCAAGCTAGAGGCCAATGAGCCAATACATCCAGAAGCCTGTAAGCCTACTGATGAAGAGAGTAAATTTGCTAAAGATATCAAAGTAAATCAATGGAAAAATTGCGTTGAGGCACTCTTTGCAGCCAAAGGCCCATTTGAGAGCTATACCAATCTCTTAAAGCCAAATGGGCCGGCATATTCAAGCAAGTGTAATAAGCATGAACTTTTAACGAGTGGATCTTTTATCTTTGAGAAGCTCACCATCAATCCTGCAGGAGCTCCGAGCCTGTCATCTCTGGAACCGAGCGATAAAATCGTCAGTGGCTTACAGATTCGTTTAAGTCTTTGCGATACTGGATATTACCTAATCAAAATTGGGGAGTTTAAGTTATGAGTCTCCAATCACTTTCGTTCGCTAGTCTGAACTTACGAATCCGTAAGCGGGTATTTGATCTATTTTTTAATCATCAGATCAAGAAGAATTACTGCAATCAATTTGAGCACTTTATTACTTATATGATCGTGCTCAATATGGCTGGTCTGGTGCTTGAGCACATTCCGGTTATCTATGAAACCAGGGAGCATCTGTTTCATATTTTTGATGTAGTGTCGCTAGCGATCTTCTCTATTGAATATGCATTACGGCTTTATGTTGCGCCAGAAGACCCTGCCTTTAGCTCTGCCAAATATCCTCGACTAGCCTATTTCAAGAGTCCATTTGCGATTATTGACTTAATCTCGATATTGCCGTTCTATTTAGGCGCCTTGTTTGATGCGGACTTACGCGTTCTCAGAGCCTTACGTTTACTGCGTTTATTCAAACTCTTCCGCGCTTTGGCGCCGGCGGTCAATGAGTTCTTAGAGCTCAATCAAGATAAATCTTATCGTTACAAGATTTACGCGCTAGTAAATGAAACGCCGACCAGCGGCAATCTGCATCACATCTTTGATATGTTTATCGTGACTTGGGTGATTTTGTCAGTCCTAGCCGTCATCTTTGAATCTGTTCAAAGTATTAACTATTACCTTCACTCCGAATTTATTATTCTGGACGGAATTGCGGTAGCCATATTCTCAACCGAATATTTAATGCGGATCTATAGTAGCCCAGAGGATCCTAAATACAAAGGGTGGTTGTTAGGGCGTCTTCGCAGTGCATCTCGACCAACGAGCATCATTGACCTCTTGGCGATTCTGCCTTTTTACTTAGAGGCCGTATTGCATCACCTCTTCGACCTGCGTTTCTTGCGAGTCTTCCGTTTAATGCGATTACTCAAGTTAGCGCGTTACTCCGGAGCAACGCAATCTCTATTTATTGTCATTAAGCGAGAGTGGCCGGTCATGAAAGCGGCAGTCTTCATCATGCTCTTGCTGGTGATGCTCGCAGCCTGTTTGGGTTACTTGTTTGAGCATGAAGCCCAGCCCGATAAATTTGAA
>NZ_NCFJ01000250.1:0-3667 GCF_002281105.1 Polynucleobacter sp. 35-46-11 | reverse complement strand
AGACGATGCTTTGCCTCAATAGTCTGAAACTCTCGCATCGAAATTGCCCATGCTGTCATTGCTAGCAGATGAACCGAAGCATAGAGACCGTGATTGCGATCTTTTTCATGGAGCTGAGGAAAGAGCGTCACAGTCATTGTGATAAAGCGCGTGGATGTCAAAGTCACTGCCAGTGCAATAGCTAGCAGTGAAGATCCTGTTATAGCCATCTCTAGCAATACCACCTGACCAGGCAATGCAAACATCAAGAAACTGGTGGCGCCGGTAAACCAGACATCCATACCATTCGTTTTGCCCATCGCACCAAAACCTACCATGCCTGCAAACAAGACCATAGCTGGGGCTCCTGCAGCATCACGAATGCCAGACCAAAAAGCATGACTGGAATCTTTAAAGCGTTGTGCAGCCAAACCTTCAAGAGCAATTTCGCTAGGGTCTATATCGGGTTTATCGGCTAATGACATGAAACGATTGTAAGTGAGATAGGGCTTAAGCTTCCAATTTATCTAGGCATCTAGGGCCCACTGAATATGCTCGGCCACTAAACTATCCGAGCTTGGCAAGCAGGCCAATAAAGCCTTTCTGAGGGAGCGTTGCTCAATCTCCGATACCTCACCATCAGCCAAGGCATTCCCCATCGCAACAGCTAAGTTTCTGCGCCAGCGGGTGTAACCAATACGACGAATTGCACTACCTTCGTGACGCTTCTCGAATTCTTCCTCAGTCCAAGACCAAAGCTGCAAGAGACTAGCTCTTCCAAGACCATGTCGTTCAGCAAAGTCAGGTAAGGCTGTACGTTGCGCAAATTTATTCCAAGGACAAATCAACTGACAGTCGTCACATCCATAAACACGATTACCCATTGCCCTACGAAATTCCACCGGAATGGCATCTGGGTTTTCAATCGTTAAATAAGAAATACAGCGTCGTGCATCTAATTGATAAGGGGCGGTAATAGCTTGTGTGGGACATACATCAATACAAGATTGGCAAGTACCGCAATGGGAATCTTCCTCTTGATCAATCGGTAGCGGGACATCAACCAATATCTCACCTAAAAAAAATGTAGACCCAGATTCACGATTAAGCAAGAGCGTATGCTTGCCTCGCCAACCTAAGCCTGCCTTACGAGCCAACTCCACCTCCATTAATGGAGCTGAGTCGGTAAATACACGATAACCAAATGCGCCAATTTGTTTTTCAATTCGTTGCGCAAACTCTTGCAAACGATTGCGCATCACCTTGTGATAGTCGCGCCCACGGGCGTACATGGATACAACTGCCTGAGTTGGTTCAGCTAAACGTTGCCACTCATGGTCAAAATCTATTTCAGGAGATAGGTAGTTCATCGTGACGCAAATGACCCTCACAGCACCGGGAACCAGCATGCCGGGATCAGAGCGTAAATCAGCATGTTTAGCCATGTACTCCATCTGCCCGTGACGACCTTGCTCTAACCACTCATGCAGCCTCTCTGTGGCTGATCCAAGGTGGGTATCAGTGATGCGCAAGCCATCAAAACCCAATTGACGAGACTGCTCATCCAGCCATTCACGAAGATGGGTCTGATCAACAGCGCTCGGCATTTGGGTAGAAGTCATGAGTAATACAGAATGTAGCTTAATAATTGAATAAACTAGGCAAATGGCTCAGAATTCATTTAATCAATATTGTAGGCAAGAAGCGGATACGACCGCATTGGCACAAAAGCTTGCCTTGGGCCTCAGCCATCTTTTTCAAGCAGATCAAAGCATTCACCTCAATATTTCCCTAGAAGGCGATCTTGGGGCGGGTAAGACCACTTTTGCCCGCCACCTGATACAAGCCCTAGGATATGCAGGGCGAGTCAAAAGCCCAACCTATACCTTGTGTGAGCCCTACCCTATTGAAATCAACAGTGACAACCCATCGTCAGCAGTAAACATTAAAGCCCACCACTTTGATCTCTATCGCATGAGAGATCCACTAGAGTGGCAAGAAGCTGGCTTTGCAGAGCATTTTGATGAACCTGGATTCTGCTTGGTAGAGTGGCCGGGTAAAGCTGAGGGCGCGCTACCAGCTTTTGATATTGAAATTCATCTCCGCGCCGGTGAAGATGAAAGCGCAAGAAATATTAGCCTGCAAGCCAACACCCGTCACGGAATAGCGGTTATAGAAGAACTATTGCCACAATAGAGATGAGCAAGTCACCCATCAACTCCTCTAGAAGAAAACATCTTAAAACTTCAGCAAAGATGCTGGGTTTTATTCTCTTCTTTGGCGAGGCAGAGATTGCTTGGGGTGCAAAGATCTTGGGTGTACGTATTTGGCCTGCAGAAGATTACACACGGATCACGATGGAATCCGATAAAGCGCTACCAATCACACAGCAATTACTGAGCAATCCCGATCGCTTGGTGGTCGATGTTCAAGGTATGGAATTGAATTCCACCCTGAAAGATTTGGTAGCTAAGGTCAAGCCTAACGATCCCTATGTCTCACAAATACGTGTGGGGCAATTTCAACCTGGCATGGTGCGCATTGTTTTTGATCTTAAAGAACCTGTTAAACCTCAACTCTTCACACTAGACCCCATTGCGGAATATCAGTACCGTATGGTGCTTGATCTCTACCCAGCGACTCCGCCAGATCCTTTGATGGAATTAGTTAAGAGTAGTGCCCGCAAAGAGAATGCGCTAGAAAAGGCCAATGAAGAAATCGATTTGATTGCACAGTTCGCAACCAAGAAAGAGAAGGAAGCTCCAAGGGCTCCGGTAGCCCAAGCTATCCCAGATGTAAAACAACCAGCTGCTCCAGCAAAACAAAAGCGCCTCATCACCATTGCAATCGATGCGGGTCATGGTGGAGAGGATCCAGGCGCTATTGGCGCGATGGGCTCTAAAGAGAAGAATGTTGTTCTTTCTATTGCGAAACGCTTACGAGACAAAATTGACAATGATGCGTATATGCGTCCATTTTTGACTAGGGATGGCGACTACTTTGTACCACTCCATACTAGAGTGCAAAAAGCACGTCGAGTGGAGGCGGATTTATTTGTATCGATTCATGCAGATGCATTTATCGAACCTAGAGCCAAAGGCGCATCCGTTTTTGCCCTATCCCAAATGGGTGCCAGTAGCACTACTGCACGCTGGATGGCCAACAAAGAAAATGCCTCTGACTTAATTGGTGGTATCAATATCAAGACGCAGGACAAGCAAGTTGCTAATCTTTTATTGGATATGTCTACAACCGCACAAATTAAAGATTCTGTACAAGTGGGACAGTCGATCTTGAAGCAAATTGGGGGATTTGCTCCGCTACATAAAAATAAGGTGGAGCAAGCTAGCTTTGCTGTTCTCAGGGCCCCTGACATCCCCTCAATCCTCGTTGAGACAGCGTTTATCAGCAATCCTCAAGAAGAGGCTCGTCTGAATGATGACGCTTATCAAGACCGCATTGCAGAAGCAATTTTGAGAGGAATTAAGGACTATTTCTCCAAAAATCCACCTGTTGCCAGACGCGCCAACGCCTAGCGCACTTGTAAGTACAAGGCATACAGGGCAACACCCGAAAACCGGGGAAGCCAAACCAAGTTCTTGCTATAATTTCTGTCTTACTGGGTCGGTAGCTCAGTCGGTAGAGCAGCGGACTTTTAATCCGTTGGTCGCGAGTTCGAATCTCGCCC
>NZ_NCFJ01000249.1:0-3674 GCF_002281105.1 Polynucleobacter sp. 35-46-11 | reverse complement strand
CTGCAAGACGATCTCCTAAGTATTATTTTTTGTCGCGCGATAATCTTTTACCATTGAACGGTTTATCGGCCTGCCCCGCAAAAACTGTAGCAAGCAAAACCAATGTACCAAGCAGGGTCGGGGCATTGCCGCCCCCCGGCCGGCCGGCCCGAAACGAATCCATATCCCGTAAAATACCGGCTTTGAAGCAAATGGATTCGGCATCGCCCCGGCGACGTCCGGACACACCCAGCATGACTGCACGCCTGCGCGAAATCCCCTACAACTACACCTCTTTTTCCGATCGTGAAATCGTTATTCGCTTGTTGGGTGAGGAGTCATGGCGCGTTCTGAATGATTTGCGTGGAGTGCGTCGCACTGGCCGCTCGGCTCGCATGCTATTCGAAGTTCTGGGTGATATCTGGGTAGTACAACGTAATCCTTTCTTGCAAGATGACCTATTAGATAACGCCAATCGTCGCAAATTGTTGATTGATGCTTTGTGGCATCGTCTTGGCGAGGTGAAGAAAAGATCTAGTGGTGAATCTGCTGAGCAAGTTCAGGTTTTGTTGAAAGCCGCACATCATGCCGTTGAAAGTTTTGAGCAGGGCTTTAAGGAAGTTACTGAAATTCGTAAGCGCGCTCGTAAAGAGTTGGGCCGCATTACTGCCTCTGACAATATTTGTTTTGATGGTGTCTCACGTGCAGCGCATGTGACTGATGCAACAGACTGGCGTGTTGAGTTTCCACTGGTAGTGCTAAAGCCGGATTACGAATCTGAAATCCCTGGTTTAGTGAAAGCCTGTGTTGAGTTGGGTTTAACCATCATTCCTCGCGGAGGCGGTACGGGTTACACCGGTGGCGCTATTCCTCTCTACGCTATGTCGGCAGTGATTAATACTGAGAAGCTTGAGCAAATCGATGCTGTCAAGCTCAAACACTTGCCGGGTGTAGACCATGAGGTGTCTACGATCTTTACTGGGGCTGGTGTAGTCACTCGTAGAGTTTCAGATGCTGCAGAGCGCTCTGGGCTGGTGTTTGCGGTCGACCCAACTTCAGCTGATGCGAGTTGTATTGGCGGCAACATTGCCATGAACGCTGGCGGTAAGAAGGCGGTTCTATGGGGAACTGCGCTCGATAATTTAGCTAGCTGGCGCATGGTTGATCCAGAGGGTAACTGGCTAGATGTCGAACGTCTTGACCACAATCTGGGAAAAATTCACATAGTAGATAAAGTGCGTTTTCAACTGACTTGGTCTGATGGTTTGAGTGAACCCGGCGAACGCATTCTTAAAACAGAAACTTTGGAAGTGGAAGGTAAGCGCTTCCGTAAAGAAGGCTTAGGTAAAGATGTGACTGATAAGTTTTTATCAGGCTTACCTGGCGTTCAAAAAGAAGGCTGCGACGGTTTAATTACCAGTGCTACTTGGATTTTGCATCGCATGCCTAAATACATGCGTACGGTTTGCTTAGAGTTTTTTGGCCAAGCACAAGAGGCGATCCCAAGCATTGTAGAAATTAAAGCCTATCTCGATGGCTTGAGTAAAGATGGTGGACCAATCCTTGCTGGCCTAGAGCATTTGGATGATCGTTACTTAAGAGCGGTCGGATATTCCACGAAGTCCAAGCGTAATGCTTTACCTAAGATGGTATTAATTGGCGACATTGCTGGCGATGATGAAGAGGCGGTGGCTGCAGCGACTAGTGAAGTTGTGCGTATGGCTAACAACCGAGTGGGCGAAGGCTTTGTGGCCGTTAGCGCCGAAGCACGTAAGAAGTTTTGGTTGGATCGTGCGCGTACTGCTGCGATTGCTCGCCATACGAACGCTTTTAAGATCAACGAAGACGTGGTGATTCCATTGCCACGTATGGGTGAGTACACCGAGGGCATCGAGCGCATCAATATTGAACTCTCGCTTAAAAATAAATTACAAGTTTTAGATGGTCTCGAAGCATTTTTGACAAAGAGCGCCTTGCCGCTTGGTAAGAATGACGAAGACTATGAGATCCCTAGCGCTGAAATCTTAGGTGATCGTGTTCAGCAAGCGTTAGAACTGATTGCTAAAGTCCGGGCGCGTTGGTCAGACTGGCTGACACAGATGGATACGTACTTCCCGGATCTGCAGAATTACAGTTTGCGTGCTTCATGGAAGACTGAGGTTCGTGCTGAACTGAGAATTATTTTTGGCGGCTTGGCGTTTGAGCCCATCCTCAATGAATTAGAGGCTATTCACAAAAACATTTTACGTAAGCGTGTTTTTGTGGCCCTACATATGCATGCTGGTGACGGTAATGTGCATACCAATATTCCGGTGAACTCGGATGACTACGAGATGTTGCAAGATGCACATCGTGCAGTCGATCGGATTATGAAATTGGCCCGCTCATTGGATGGCGTGATTTCGGGTGAGCATGGGATTGGTATTACGAAGCTTGAGTATTTGACTGAGGAAGAGCTCAAAGATTTCCGCGCTTACAAAAAACGTGTAGATCCTGAAGGCCGCTTCAACAAAGGCAAGTTAATGCCGCATGCGGATCTCAGCATTGCCTACACTCCGAGCTTTGGTTTGATGGGTCATGAGTCCATCATCATGCAGCAAAGTGATATTGGTGCAATTGCAGATAGCGTGAAAGATTGTTTACGCTGCGGTAAGTGCAAGCCGGTGTGTTCTACACATGTGCCACGCGCAAATTTGCTTTACAGTCCACGCGACAAAATTTTGGCAACCTCGCTGTTAATCGAAGCCTTCTTGTATGAAGAGCAGACACGCCGTGGCGTGTCGATTCGTCATTGGGAAATGTTTGACGACGTTGCAGCGCATTGCACTGTATGTCATAAGTGCTTAACGCCATGCCCAGTCAAAATTGACTTCGGTGATGTCACCATGAATATGCGCAACTTATTGCGTAAGATGGGTCAACAGCGTTTCAATCCAGGAACAGCGGCATCTATGCTCTTCTTGAATGCCACCGATCCAGACACAATCAAGTTGGCACGTAAGACCATGATTGGTTGGGGCTATAAGCTTCAACGTTTGGGTAACGATGTATTTCGTAAGTTGGCACGCAAACAAACCGCCCATCCTCCTGCGACAGTTACTAAGCCCAATATAAAAGAGCAGGTCATTTTCTTTGTAAATAAGAAGATGCCTGGTAACTTGCCGAAGAAAACAGCACGTGCACTTTTAGATATTGAGGACGCAAATTACGTACCAATTATTCGCGATCCAAAAACGACTTCTGCGGATACAGAAGCGGTGTTTTATTTCCCGGGTTGCGGCTCTGAACGTTTGTTCTCGCAAGTAGGTTTGGCTACGCAAGCAATGCTGTGGAATGTGGGTGTACAGACGGTATTACCACCAGGCTATCTCTGCTGCGGTTACCCACAGCGCGGCAATGGCGACTTCGATAAAGCAGAGAAGATGATTACAGATAATCGCGTCCTCTTTCATCGCGTTGCGAATACCCTGAACTACTTAGATATCAAGACTGTCGTAGTCTCATGCGGTACTTGCTACGACCAGTTAGCGGGTTATCAGTTTGAACAGATCTTCCCAGGTTGCCGCATCATCGATATTCATGAGTATTTGCTCGAGAAGGGCGTTAAGCTTTCAAACGTGACTGGCGTGAAGTATATGTATCACGATCCATGTCACTCACCGATGAAGTTGCAGGATCCACTCAAGACAGTGAAT
>NZ_NCFJ01000248.1:0-3677 GCF_002281105.1 Polynucleobacter sp. 35-46-11 | reverse complement strand
TGCAACTGAACTGGGCATGGCGCATGCCGAAACGCAACACTAAATCAACAACACAAAAAATATGACCCCACGCAAAGGCATCATCCTCGCCGGCGGCTCCGGCACCCGCCTGCACCCGCCTGCACCCGGCCACGCTGGCCATCAGCAAGCAACTGCTGCCGGTGTATGACAAGCCGATGATTTACTACCCGCCCATCGGGGCCGACCTGCTGGCCGACGTCACCGCCCACGTCATTCGCCAAGTCCTGCAGCGCCCTAGCGACGCCGGCCTGTACCACCTCGTCGCCAGTGGCCAAACCAGCTGGCATGGCTATGCAAAACACGTGCTGGTCCAGGCAGAACTTGCGCAAGCAGCTATCAAACTTGTAGCGAGCGAAGTCGCTCCGGTGCCCACCAACGCCTTTCCAACACCGGCTACCCGCCCGCTCAACTCCCGGCTCGACACCACCCGGCTGCAAACCACCTTCGGCTTGCGTTTGCCGCCCTGGCAGCACGGCGTGGACCGCATGCTGGCTGAAATCTTTTCGCTCAAAACGCCCACAGGCTTAGACCGCACTATTAAAACTCCCAATGCGCTTGTGCAGGAGCAGAGCCGCCACCGTAAATCGACTTATTTGGCTTACGCGGCGTGAACATTACCCAAACAGCGATTCCGGGCGTGTTGCTCCTAGAGCCGGAAGTGTTCGTCGACCAGCGCGGCCTTTTTTACGAAAGCTTTAGCTCTCGTCGCTTCAAGGAATTGACCGGGGTGACAGCGGAGTTTGTGCAAGACAACGTTTCCCTTTCTGCGCAAAACGTATTGCGCGGCCTGCATTACCAAATTCACCAGCCCCAGGGCAAACTAGTCCAGGTTATAGCGGGCGAGGTTTTCGACGTAGCCGTGGATCTTCGCCGGAGTTCACCAACTTTTGGTTGCTGGACTGGCGCAATTTTATCTGCGGAAAATCGCTTGCAGCAGTGGATCCCACCGGGCTTTGCCCACGGCTTTGTAGTTACAGGTGCGAATGCAGAGGTGCACTACAAAACAACCGACTACTACGCGCCCGCGTACGAGCGATGCATTATCTGGACTGACCCAGTTATTGGAATTCGATGGCCTGAACTTCCAGTCATTCTTTCAGATAAAGATATAGCGGGATTACCGCTCAAAATATCGGATTTATTTGAATGAAAATTCTCAGGCACACAGTATTTAACCTAGTCGGACTTGGGGCTCCGCTTTTGGTTGCCGTAGGTACTATACCGGTACTTATTCACGAACTTGGACCCGCACGCTTTGGTTTGCTGACTCTGATTTGGGCCGTAGTAAGCTATTTTGGGCTGTTTGACTTGGGTCTTGGTCGAGCATTGACCCAACAACTGGCGGTTGTCTTTGCAAATAAGGAGGACGAAAAGGTCGGCCCGCTCGTGGCAACGGCAACGGTCCTCATGGCTATGCTAGGTTTGTTGGCTGGGGTGTTGATGGCCGCCACTGCATCTTGGGGCGTGAGCCTTATTCATGAGGTGCCCGATCGTCGGGAGGCTGTGAATGCTGTTTATGCAATGGCACTAGCCATGCCATTCATCGTACTGACGTCCGGTTTTCGAGGCATTCTGGAGGCGCGTGACGCCTTCGGTATCATTAACCTCATCCGCCTTCCTATGGGTTTATTTACCTTTCTAGGACCGTTGGCCGTTGTTCTGTACGCACAACCAGCCCGCCTAGACTACATCGCCTGGATTTTAGTCGCCGGACGAGTGATTGCTTGCGGCGTTCACGGGTACTACGCTTGGCGTGTTTTGCCAAGAGAGCGTATTATATTCACGTGGAAAGCCAATTTGCTAAAACCGCTTTCTGTTTCAGGGGGCTGGCTGACTGTGAGTAATATCGTTAGTCCGTTCATGGGCTATGTAGACCGATTTGTAATTGGCGCAATTGTTTCTGCCAGTGCGGTGGCGTATTACGCTACGCCCCAAGAACTCGTGACTAAGTTATGGATCGTGCCCGGCGCATTAACGGCTGTACTTTTCCCCGCCTTCGCAACACAGATGGCACGAAGAGATGAACAAACATGGGTGTTGTTCGGAAAGGCTGTATATTGGCTCTTTATGGCTTTACTTCCCCTCACCGTTGCACTCTCGCTTTTTGCGCACGACTTACTTGTGCTGTGGATTAACTCGGCGTTTGCGGATCAGAGTACCGGCTTGATGCGGGTGTTCGCTATAGGAATACTTATCAATTGCCTTGCCCATGTTCCATTTACATTGATTCAGAGTGCTGGCGCGGCGAGGCTGACAGCGCTAGCCCATCTAATTGAGCTGCCCCTTTTCCTTGGAGCTCTTTGGTGGCTGACTTCAGTACACGGTATTCTTGGGGCGGCAATCGCCTGGTTACTTCGGATGACCTTGGATGCGTTTTTGATGTTTATTCTCTGCAGCCCACTATTGGGCCGGTCTGTCAAAAGCATTTTCAGTATCAAAGTATTTGCTTTGGGGTTTCTTGCGTTGTTGGGATTTTCTGGTTCAATGATTTCATCTTTAAATATACGTATCGTTTGGATGTTCCTGATGATTTTTGCGCTAGCATGGCCTGCGATGATATCGTGGCAATCATTTCGTTCGCGCAGCATTTGATTGATCCGGGATAGTGATTCAAATTTGAGAATTAAAGCAATGCAGCAGTTTCCACTTGTCAGTATTGTGACGCCTACCTTCAACCAGGCAACCTATCTTGCTCAAACAATTGACAGCGTATTATGCCAAGACTATCCAAATATTGAGTATATCGTTATAGATGATGGGTCTACGGACTCGACACCTGAAGTGTTAAGTCGTTATAGCGGAAAAGTTCGCTGGGAGCGGCATGAAAATATGGGGCAGGCTCTCACCTTGAATAAAGGTTGGGCAATTTCGACTGGTTGTGTTATGGGCTATTTGAGCTCAGACGACATTCTTTATCCCGGTGCAGTGTCTAAGCTCGTTGCAATTCTCGAGCGCGATAATTCCGTTGCTTGTGTGTACCCCGACGCTCATCTCATCGATAATATTTCGCATGTCGTAAAAAGAAATGTTTGTCGCCCTTTCGATTTGACTGATTTGGTTATTCGACAGGAATGCTACATTGGTCCGGGGGCGCTATTTCGGCGCGATGCGTTTGACCTCGCAGGTGGGTGGAAATCGGAATTAAAGTTGGCGCCTGATCGAGAGTTCTGGATGAGGTTGGCTGAATATGGGAGGATTGAATTTTGTCAAGATGTGTTGGCAGGCTATAGGATTCATCCAGAGTCGATTTCATATAAGGATGTTTCGGAGGCGATAGGAAGGGAATACCTTTTCGTTTTGGATCAGTATTTTGACAGTTCTTCTGTGCCTGCAGACCTTGTAGTTAGAAAATCCGAGGCCTATGGATATGCCCATTTGATACTCGCCAGAAACTGCTTTCGCGCTGGACTTTTTAGACGAGGTTGGGAGCTTTATGAGGAGGCATGTCGCATTTACCCGCCTTTGCGCAGCACGTCCGTAAAGGCTAGGATTTTGCGTAACGTCGTCAGTAAACCGCTACGTATAGCGTTGGCGACCTGCCGATCTGTGTTTAAAAGTTAAATAGTATGAATTTCCGTAGACTTAAAATAAGATGGCTTGCGCCGTTAATTTTTTTTCAGTTTTATCTCGCAGCTACTGTTCTGCTATTTTTCTTT
>NZ_NCFJ01000247.1:0-3707 GCF_002281105.1 Polynucleobacter sp. 35-46-11 | reverse complement strand
GCGCGAGGAAACAATTCTCAAGGTTGCTCAAGAGATCGTTGCGCGCCAACAAAAATTCTTTTCCATGGGTGCGGTTGGAATGAGGCCACTTGTACTGAGAGAAATTGCTGAAAGCCTCAATATGCATGAGTCCACTATCTCGCGCGTGACGACTCAAAAGTATCTTTCATGTCCACTCGGAATTTATGAATTCAAATACTTTTTCAGCAGTCAGCTCAGCTCAGAAAAAGGCGGGGCAATTTCTTCAACAGCAGTTCAAGCTTTGATCAAGCAAATTGTTGAAAACGAGCCATCAACCAAACCGATATCTGACACCAACATCGCCAAGTTACTGAGTGACCAGGGCTACGTTATTGCCAGAAGAACTGTTGCGAAATACCGTGAGGCTCTCCGCATACCAGCAGTGCACCTTCGCAAAGCTTAGTACTCAAGAAAAAATCTGAATACTATTTTGCCCAGACTTTTTCGCTTGATACATTGCCTGATCAGCCCTGTTCACTAAATCGCTCATCGATAGTTTTTCATCAGTCCGGATCGCAACGCCGATACTGGCGCCCAAAAATAATCGCATCGGATTATCCAGATTTAATTGCAGTGGCTCGCCAATAATTCCCAATAGTCGGGTGGCCAGCTGCATCACCACATCAGGCGCGCTCACACCCTCAAATACAACAATAAATTCATCCCCACCCCAGCGAACGGCCATGTCAGTCGGTCGGATCGCTGCCTGGATGCGTTGGCTGATCGCAACCAATACTTGATCTCCGATCACATGCCCGTGCTGATCATTGATTACTTTGAAGCCATCTAGATCAATAAAACAGATGGCTAAGTTCGTCTTAGCGCTGACTCCATGGGATTCTTGAGAGAAAGACTCCAATAGACTTGATCGAGTCAATAAGCCAGTTAACTCATCCCGATTACCAGAGATAGCTTTCCCACCCTCACCTAGTAAGTCAGAAAGTAGGTGGCGTTGAAAAGTAGATAAGCTGGGATCCTGAGCTAGATATGCGATCGCCGCCTCTCGATTTGTCGCTTGCAAAACTTTTTGTAAGTTCGCCAAGATGCTCTTGAGTTGCTCGGCAGCAAATTCTGGGTTAGCAGCGATGAGGTCCAGCCTTAAATCCAAATTTAGGTGAGCCGAGTTTTCTGGGTCCTTAGGCATCGATGCTGCGGTAGTTTTAAAGAAAGCCATCTCCAACTTCTCTAAGTCGAGAAATTATTTACAGACGATGTTTTTAACATCAGCCTCAATACTCCCTGAATCAATTCGTATTGGATTTGATTTACTTTTCTCAAAAAATACTTCATTGAGCGCCCCCGCCTTAGCATCAAAGAACATGTAAGAAGTGCGGTAATAAAAGGAATTATTTTCCTTGCAATCTAGGGCGCCGCTAGCGCTAAATAAATTAAATGTTTTCCCATCAGGAGCAAGCTGATCTTTATTGAAGTGCGCAGAGACTGTGTACCAAATATAAGGTCCCTCTGCTTTGCCCCAACCTGCTAGCAAATACAGCGTGCTCTCAGAATTCTTTCCCAGGACGATATCTTTATCGTTGGCAGATTTACTTGCCCCCTTAGACTCTGAAGTTTTGGCATGACCAGTATCTGCAGGCGCTTTTGCAGATACTCCGCCAACAAAAGAGATCAATGTGCAGGCAAGTGCAAGATAAATGAGTGGCTTCATACGGCAGAAGAATTGGTTCACTTTGCAAGCTCCACGATCTGAGTGCTAGCCCATTTCTCAAATGCAGGTGGCGCCGCCTGTCCCTCAGTTAAACCAAAGTAGCTTACTTTGCCACCTTCAATCAGGGCAGCATAAATACGGCCCTTGCTTGGATCAATCACTAATGCTGCTTGCGCTACAGCGCAACCCAATTTTTGACATCCTGTACCCAGGATTTGTGGTCCCACATAAACCAAGGGTGCGCTATCTTCAAGCGCAGTAATGAAATTTGGATAACTAGCCCCTAACAAATACTTAAAAAGGGGCTCATTGTTGGGGCGCTGAACGAAGCTTAGTGATGAGCCACCCACCAGCAAAGGAGAATAGGTTGCGACATATTGACTGCCGTTAGCAAACTTTTCACTTTGTTGAGTTTGCGACACTTTATCGGCCTGCTTCTGCTCAGACTCAGCCTGGTACTCCCAAGCCTTAAAGGCAATATAAAGCAGCACTAAAGCAATAAATGCATAAATCAAAACTTTGGCAATTTTTTTGGCTATTAGCCCAATTTGATTTACGATCATTTGCGGTTTGATATCCATACTGCGTGTCATATTGAAGTGGCAAAGCATTCGATTGAATCTGCAATGTCGACCTAGCATCACTATAAAGCAAATCCCTGGGATTTCCACCAAATGGCAAGACCTAGTCAAGATTTGCAATAATCTATGTTTATCAGCTAAAAATCTCTAAGACTTACAGATCGAGTTATTAGCTTAAACATTATTTTGGGGTATCTATGGGCAATTTAGATGACGCAATTAAAGAGCTGCAGGCAATCAATACTCACTTAGCCGAGATTAGCGCCAATCTTCAGCAAAGAGATCGTAAGTCCGATGAAAGCCTCAATGTCATCAGAAAAGATCTTTGGAACATCAAAAATATTGTGGCAGATGAAGGCATTCAGAATCGCATTGTTCAAAAGGGTGTAGAAAAAGCCCTCGCAAAAGGCTTCGGATATCTATTGATTTCCGGACTGATGCTTTACATTGTTGGCAAATTTTTACTCTGAATTCAGCAATTACTGTTTTATCAGCTTTACAGACTCAAGTGATATTGAGAAATCGACTGGAGCAAATAGGCGCTGAAAGAAGGATTGCTCGCCAGAGTCATTAATGACTCTGTACAAAATCAAATAAGTCCCAGCATTTGTCAAAAGCTCTGCACTGCAATCCCTCTGAACTGCATTGTGAGATTTTTCTTGGAATTGCCCAAACGCTAAAGTTTGTGAATTATTCAGAAGCTGCTCATTATTTCGCAACTTATTATTGAGCAAGATTTGGATATTCTCGTCACGGCACTTAGGCAAGTCTCTAAAGTAGTAGGTGTGAACTATGGCGCTGACAACCACCAGGACGATAAAAATTAGCAATCCATACCAAGGGGCTTTATTTCTAAACTCTGTCATTTAAATCATGACTACTTAGTAGCCATCAGCCTTAGTCATCGGCAACACATTATTGAGAGACTCATCACTACCCTGGTCATCGATCAAGTGATCCGTCAGATCTGACAATAGGCACTTTAAATTACCATTCACTTTAGCGTCTGGATGAACGTTAATTTGCGAGTAAGTCACATCACCATTGACGATTGCACCGGGATAAATCTCAACACGACCCTTTGCGTAAACTGAACCTTCAATGCGGCCGATAATAATCGCGTGGGCGCTGTGAATATTGCCCTCTAGAAACCCCGATTTACCAACTACAGCGGTGTACCCATCCGTGGATCCTGAGGACTCCTCATCTTGATGGATGTCGCCAACAAGGTGCCCGGAGAGCAACATATTCCCACTGTGTGTGAAATTACCCTTTACGGTAGATCCACTGCCAACCATGCTGGCATAAGTCAACTGTGTATCGGCCATTGGGCCTTTTTTTGAAAATTCGAACATTTCTCAATACCTCAAAAAATTAGCGCACAGGATAGTGGGCCATTAATTCACTTCGAGCAACTGCACTTGCTTAGTCCCAGCGGC
>NZ_NCFJ01000246.1:0-3709 GCF_002281105.1 Polynucleobacter sp. 35-46-11 | reverse complement strand
ATTTATAATTTCAATTCTTGGCCTGGTAGCTCAGTCGGTAGAGCAGAGGATTGAAAATCCTTGTGTCGGTGGTTCGATTCCGCCCCGGGCCACCAAGAATTTATAAACCACCTTCGGGTGGTTTTTTCATTTGCTAGACTGTGCTTACTTACTCATAAGAGGCCATATGTCTGCTGTTCGAAATATCCGAATGCTCACACGCTATAACAAGTGGGCAAACAATATGCTTTTAGCCGCCATTGCTACTTTGCCACCTGACGAGGTGACTAAACAGCGTGCCGCGGCATTTGGTGGAATGTCATTCGCTTTAGCCCACATCGGCATTGTTGATCAAATATGGCGAGCCCATTTACTTGGAATAGAACACGGACTAAAGTCTCGCACTACTGAGTCGCCAGATGCTTTAGTGTTGCTGGCGGAGAAGTTAAATCAAATGGCTGATTGGTATATTCAATATGCTGACAGAATGAGTGAGCCGTTACTTAATGAAAAGGTTCATTTTTCCTTTGTTGATGGCGGTGCTGGAGAAATGACGAGAGGAGACATTCTGATTCATGTCTGTAATCACAAAGCATTTCATCGCGGTCATATTGGAGATATGTTTTACCAATCAGGCTATAGGCCGCCCCCAATAGATTTGCCTGTGTATATAAGAGATGCTTTTAATGAATCAGAGCTTGGATAAGGCATCCTGTAGCCCTGGTCGATTTCGCCCCGGGCCACCAATATTTACGATAGCCCACTTGTTGGGCTATTTTCTTTTTGGTCTTGGCGGGGTTAATCGCTATTAGTATCTGATATCCCTAGCGTGAACCGTCCTTTAAAAAGACAAATGAATTTTTCATACCTATGTCAGTCGATATCGCTTAAAACGACATTACTCAGACTCTAGTCTTAAGTAGGTTCTACTGATATTGCCTTTATGTAATTCATTAAAGTTGGCTAACTTTTCAAATTGTGGAGCATTGGATAATCCTTTTACAGCATTCTCAACGCCTGCCATTTCATCAGCATATTTTTTAGTGCCATCGACTAGAAACTTTAAGTAGTCACCAGTTTGTTTTTTAGCCTTTGCTAAATCGCAAACATTACCATGGCCAGGCAAAATGACTTTAGGAGCAATTGACCCAATCTTTGTAAAAGCATCTAGCCATGTTGTGGCATTACTCTGTGGCAGCACTCCCAAAATACGATCTACATAAATATGATCACCAGAGAACATGAGATTTTGTTGCGGAAGATAAATCACAACATCTCCAGCAAAGTGGGCATGGTTTAAATATTTAATTTGAACTTTTGTTCCGCCAAGGTTTAGCTCAACCTCATTTTGATTAATTGGGTTTTGAGCATAGGCTGGTTTTGTGTCATCAAAACGATCTTTTAAAACAGCCTTTACTGAATCTACTTGACTCATTGCCAATTGCTTTTGAGTCGCAATGGTTTTATGAAGAGCGATTACTTCTACCCCTTGGGATATAAAGTAGTCATTCCCCAACCAACGGTGATCTTGGGATCCAGTATTGATAACCCACTTTACTTTTTTGCCGGTGAGGTTTTGAACTTGTTTATCAATTAGAGCCGCCCCTTGTTTAGAGGCGCCACTATCAATCAAGATGACACCATCATTTGTAACAATAACGCCATAGTTGGCATTTAGGCCCTGATTCTCATAAGTTCTGCCGCCGATCTCACCAATTAGCGCGAAGGTGGTCTCGTTCACTTTTTGAGATGTTAATACCTCGGCTACAAGGTGGTGACTAAAAGTCACTGCCAATAAAAATGCGAAGAGATATTTTTTCATGATGAGATCCTAATGATTAGCATCATTATTAATTACGGTTTTTTATAAATTAAGTGTTATTAACCCTGACAATTGATTAAATTTCGTAAGTGTTGGAGAAAGACTTGCTATGTCGTTTAAAACGACATACATTAAACGATGAGTGTAAATAAAGGTCAGAAATGAATGCCTCAATTTTTCAGTTTGGTGAGCTCAAGCAAGAGTACCCAGTGCCAGTTCTTAATGAGAGAGTGGTTAGGGCTGCCGCAGGTATTTTATTTGTATTTGCCCTGATCTCATTTATGAATGCTTGGCTGATGGGGAACTTCTTCCCTACCAAGGTATTTGTATGTGCCTTTCTCATTGAATTTACGATTAGGATTTTCATAAACCCTAAATATGCGCCTGTCATGGTTTTGGCTCAGTGGCTAGTTAAAGGACAGCAACCTGAATACACAGGAGCTCCACAAAAGCGTTTTGCTTGGTCAATCGGATTTATCTTGGCCGCCACAATGTTCTATTTGGTAGTGCTAAAAAGTATTGTGGGGCCAATCAATATTATTGTTTGCGCTTCCTGCCTAGCGCTGATGTTTTTTGAAACCTCTTTTGGAATTTGTATCGGCTGTAAGATTTACAACCTTTTTAACAAAACCCAAGCCCAGCTATGTCCAGGGAACTCCTGTGATATCAGCACAGAGAAGCAGAACAATATATCTAAGAGTCAATTACTAGTATTAGTTTTATTTGCTTTGAGTGTTGCTACCTTATTCAATTATTTCTCTGGCAGCCCAACTAAGCCCGCATTGTCAGTAGCCCCTATCGAAGTAATTAATCAAGAGACAGACGCTAAAGAAGTTGAAAGATGTAAAGTGCCCGATTTTGCTAAAGCCATGGGGCATGAAGAAAAGTGGAAGCTACACAACAACTGTAAATAAAAGCTACTTATCCCCGGATTGAACTGTGTCGTTTAAAACGACATCTTATACGTATATATGCTTATATACGTATGTATAGGAGTATTACTTTCCTTGGTTTAATTTACTAGAGCCCCACTGATCTAATAGTCTTTGACTGTGAGCGGCTACACCCTCTAAAGAGTCTTGTGGCAATTGTTTGAGACACTCAGCCAATGCTTCTGGGCTGAGTTTTTCGGCAGGCTTATTTTGCTTAATCTCTTGAGGTGATTTGCCATCCCAAGCAAATGGATTATTAAAAGATGGTGTGTCGGGCAAGCAATCATCAGCATAAAAGGGCGCGTCATCTGAGGCAAAAGGTGTGAACGAAATTGTTCTTTCAAAAATGAGAGGCTTGCCAGTTGGCGTGGGTGGTGACGCAGGCATTGAGTAAATGGCTTTGCGAGCAAGCGCTTCTGCTTTGTCGGAAGTTTTCCAAAGTGTTTCTACTTTAGCGATGGAGCCATTTTGAGAAATCTCAATTCTGAATCTCACTTGTCCTTGGTCGGGCCCTTCAACAGCGGCACCCATCATGCTACGAACTTGCTTGCCCCAGGTGTGTCGATAGCCCTTACTATTTTTTAGCGTGTACTTGGATGCGAAAGCCCATTCTTCTGCTGTGGGGGCCGATGGTGCCTCTTGAGTGGCGGGCGCTTTAGTTGTTAGTGCTTGTGCTGATTGAAGAGGAATGATTTCTTCTTGTTTTGGCTTGGGCTCTTCTAGCTTAATAACAACAAGGTCATCTTTTTTCTTCGGTAGCTTTGTATCTGCTGGTACATACACAGACAACAAGACGATATGTAGTCCAAGCGATAGAACAATCGCCGCTTTAAAAGCAGATTGTGGCGTTTGAATCAGTCTATTAAGCAATGACAAACTTTAATCGGCTTGCTTTGCCAGTTTGACATTCATATTAAGCCAGTTGGGAATGCCATCTTCAGCTCGAACTGCCTTAAAGCCTTTTTCTCGAAGGCGC
>NZ_NCFJ01000023.1:0-21149 GCF_002281105.1 Polynucleobacter sp. 35-46-11 | reverse complement strand
TTATAAGACATTGAGCACGGGACATCTTAAAGTGAGCATGGTTGAAATCGAATTAGATGGTAAGGCAGTAGAAGTTCCGCAAGGTTCGATGGTGATGCACGCCGCGAATAAGCTCGGTACTTATATTCCTCACTTCTGTTATCACAAGAAATTGTCTATCGCTGCCAACTGCCGTATGTGTTTGGTTGAAGTGGAGAAAGCGCCAAAACCATTGCCAGCTTGTGCAACACCGGTAACGCAGGGTATGAAGGTGTTTACGCATTCCGCTAAAGCAGTTGAAGCTCAGCGCTCTGTGATGGAGTTCCTGTTGATCAACCATCCTTTGGATTGCCCAATTTGCGATCAAGGTGGTGAATGTCAGTTACAAGATTTAGCTGTTGGTTACGGTAAGTCCAACTCACGCTATGAAGAAGATAAGCGTGTTGTATTTCATAAGAATGTCGGTCCACTTATCTCTATGCAAGAGATGACGCGTTGTATTCACTGCACTCGTTGCGTTCGCTTTGGTCAAGAAGTGGCCGGTGTTATGGAATTGGGTATGGTCAACCGTGGCGAACATTCCGAAATTACTACTTTTGCAGGTCAAACGATCGATTCAGAGTTGTCTGGAAATATGATTGATTTGTGCCCAGTTGGTGCATTGACTAGCAAGCCATTTCGTTACGCAGCACGTACATGGGAGTTGGGACGTAAGCGCTCAGTCAGCCCACATGACAGTCTCGGTGCGAATACCACTATTCAAACTAAAGCCAACAAAGTAATGCGTGTTGTTGCTTTGGAAAATGATGCAATCAATGAATGCTGGATTAGCGACCGTGATCGCTTTGCCTACGAAGGTTTGAATAGCGCAGATCGTGTAACGACCCCAATGGTGAAGCAGGGCGGTCAGTGGCTGGAGACTGACTGGCAATCCGCAATGGATTACGTTGCTCATTCACTCAAAACTATTTCTTCTGAGAATGGCCCTGAAGCAGTTGCTGCTCTAGCCCATCCAATCTCTAGCACCGAAGAGCTATACCTTCTCCAGAAGATGATTCGTGGTTTAGGTTCTAAGCAAGTTGAGACTCGCTTACGTCAAACTGATGTAAAGGGTGCTGCCTCTACCCCATGGTTGGGCATGTCGATTAGCAAAGTCAGTGAGCTGGATCGTGTTTTGGTAATTGGTAGCTTCTTGCGTAAAGAGCAGCCATTGATTGCCACTCGTTTACGTGCTGGCGCAAAACGTGGTTTACAAGTTTTGCGTATTGATGCTGGTGGCGATGATTGGTTAATTCCTAATACCGGTATTGCTGCAACTCCGAGCGCATGGCTTAATACATTAAGTGAAGTTGCATTGGCAGTGGCTAAAGCAAAATCTGCTACTGCTCCAGCTGGTACGCCTAATTTGACAGTCTCTGCTACTGCGCAAAAGATTGCAGATAGCTTGCTTTCTGGCGCATGTTCTTCAGTATTGCTGGGTTCAGCTGCAATTGCACATCCACAAGCATCTGATTTACATATCTTGGCGCAATTTATTGCTGAGCAAGCTGGAGCAACTCTAGGGTTCTTGCCAGTTGGCGGTAATGCTGTTGGTGCTAGCCTGGTCAATGCCAACGGTGCTGGTGTTGAATCAGTGTTGTCTGGTGATCACCGCGCTGTGATCTTGATGAATATCGAGCCAGATGCTGACTTGCCTAACCCTACTCAAGCACGTGCTGCATTGGCAAAGGCCAATACAGTGATTGTATTAAGTGCTTACAAGAGCGCTGATCTTCTCGAGGTAGCCGATGTGATTCTGCCGATCTCTACATTCACAGAGACAGTGTCTACTTTCGTAAATTCAGAAGGCCGTGCGCAAACGATTCAGCCAGCTGTAAAACCTTTAGGTGATTCACGTCCAGCATGGAAGGTTCTCCGTGTTCTTGGTGGATTGTTGGGCTTAGATGGCTTCCTCTACAACATGCCTGAAGAGGTATTGGGTGAAGCGCTTGGTGAAAACTATTGCGCTAAGTTGTCAAATCAATCTACGGCTGCTGGCTTAACTAATTTAGCTAATGGCAATGCAGGCTCATCGGCAGGTTTAGAACGCATATCTGACGTTGGTATTTACGCCGGCGATCAAATCGTACGTCGCTCATCAGCATTGCAGTTAACGCGTGACGCTAAGCGTGGCAATCAAGTTGGCCTGGGTCAAGTACTTTTTAATGAGCTGGGCTTAAAAGAGGGTGATGCTGTGCGAGTGACTCAAGGTAGTCATTCCGTAGATTTGCCTGTCACATTGGAAGCGAACTTGGCTAAGGATGCCGTCAGAATTTCTGCAGGCACTATGGCTAGCGCTAAATTGGGATCGATGTTTGGCCCTGTAA
This sequence comes from Polynucleobacter sp. 35-46-11, assembly GCF_002281105.1. Lineage (NCBI taxonomy): Bacteria > Pseudomonadati > Pseudomonadota > Betaproteobacteria > Burkholderiales > Burkholderiaceae > Polynucleobacter > Polynucleobacter sp. 35-46-11. Next base: position 18,804 of record NZ_NCFJ01000023.1, on the reverse strand, counting down.
CTGTTAGCAAGGCATAAGGGACGAGATGGATAATTTCTTGAACCTCATTACCACCCAAGGTGAGGCCATCTTTGGCTCACTCTGGCCGCTTGTTTGGGCTTTGGTGCGTATCGTGATTATCGTATTGCCGATGTTTGGCGCCGTTGCTTACATGACTCTGTGGGAGCGTAAGTTGATTGGCTGGATGCATATTCGCCTCGGACCAAACCGTGTTGGGCCTTTAGGTTTATTGCAGCCAATCGCTGATGCCTTGAAGTTATTAATGAAGGAGATTATTTCTCCAACACAAGCTAGCAAAGTACTGTATTTCATTGCACCAGTCATGGTGATCATGCCGGCTTTTGCTGCTTGGGCAGTGATTCCATTCCAGGCCAAGATGGTTCTGGCTGATGTCAATGCTGGATTGCTATACGTAATGGCAATCTCATCCATTGGTGTTTATGGGGTGATCTTGGCAGGTTGGTCTTCTAATTCTAAGTACCCATTCCTTGGCGCTATGCGTGCTTCAGCTCAAATGATTTCTTATGAGATCGCTATGGGCTTTGCATTGGTTACTGTGCTGTTGACTTCTGGCTCATTGAACTTGAGCACGATTGTGGCTTCGCAAGAGCAGGGCTACTTTGCCAGCATGGGCTTGAACTTCCTTTCTTGGAATTGGTTACCGTTGCTACCGATGTTTGTGATTTACTTCATCTCTGGCGTTGCTGAAACTAACCGTCATCCATTTGACGTGGTTGAGGGTGAGTCTGAGATCGTTGCCGGTCACATGGTTGAGTACTCTGGCATGGCCTTTGCGATGTTCTTCTTGGCTGAATACGCCAACATGATCTTGATCGCTGCCTTAGCGTCCACGATGTTCTTGGGTGGTTGGTTGCCTATCGTTGACCTACCAATTCTCCGTGATATTCCTGGCTTCTTCTGGTTGTTTGCAAAAACCTTCTTCCTCTTGTCTTGCGTTATCTGGTTGCGCGCGACTTTACCTCGCTATCGCTACGATCAAATCATGCGTTTGGGTTGGAAGATCTTTATTCCAATCTCCGTATTCTGGGTAGTTGTCGTTGGCGCATGGGTTGTATCCCCATTGAATATTTGGAAATAAGTTGATCAATCATGTTTAAGAAAATTTCCCAATTCCTCGATAGCTTGATGCTCAAAGACATTTTGGTCGGTATGTCGATTACCGGACGCTATCTTTTTAAGCCAAAAATTACTGTTCAATACCCTGAAGAGAAGACTCCACAGTCTGTTCGCTTCCGCGGTTTACATGCTTTGCGTCGTTATGAAAATGGGGAAGAGCGTTGCATTGGTTGCAAGCTATGTGAGGCAGTTTGTCCCGCGTATGCAATCACGATTGAAACTGCTGAGCGCGATGACGGTACCCGTCGCACCAGCCGTTACGACATTGACTTAACTAAGTGCATTTTCTGCGGCTTCTGTGAAGAGGCTTGCCCGGTTGACGCTATTGTTGAGACCAATATTTTTGAGTATTTCGGTGATAAGCGCGGTGATTTGTATTTCACTAAAGAGATGCTTTTGGCAGTAGGCGATAAGTATGAAAAAGATATCGCCGCTAACCGCGCAGCTGATGCGCCTTATCGTTAATCGAATAGAGCACAACGACATATGACATTCGATACCTCCACATTATTTGCAGTTTTCTTTTACGCCTTTGCTGGCCTTTTAGTGCTTTCAGCATTGCGCGTGATTACTGCACGCAATCCGGTGCATGCCGCACTGTTCTTGGTCTTAGCTTTTTTCTGCGCCTCCGGTCTATGGATGCTTCTGAAGGCTGAGTTCTTAAGTCTTGCCCTAATTCTCGTATACGTTGGCGCTGTGATGGTGCTCTTCTTGTTTGTAGTTATGATGCTCGATCTTGATCTTGAGCATTTACGTCGTGATTTCAAGAAATTCTTGCCAGTAGCTTTCTTGATGGGTGCAGTCATCGTGTTGGAGTTATCTATTGTCTTGATTCGTAGCTTTATCGGCACTAGTGTGCCAGTACAGCCGATGCTTGAGGAAATGGGTACTAGCAATACGCATGCTCTGGGCATGTTGATCTTCGTTGATTATGTTTACGCTTTCGAAGTTGCCGGCGTCATTCTATTGGTGGCCATTATTGCTGCTGTTGCATTGACTTTGCGCAATCGTAAAGATTCCAAGTCGCAGAATATTCATGAGCAAGTGAATGTGAATTCTGCCGATCGTATGCGCATCATCAAGATGGGTTCAGATATGGCTGCAAAGCAAGATATACGCGGGGAGAAGAAATGACTATTACCCTGGCTCACTACTTAGTGCTTGGCGCAATCTTGTTTGCGACCAGCGTAATCGGCATCTTCTTAAACCGTAAGAACATCATCGTGCTCTTAATGGCCATTGAATTGATGCTGCTTGCGGTGAACATGAACTTTGTAGCCTTCTCTCATTATTTGGGGGATATGGCTGGTCAAGTATTCGTATTCTTTATTTTGACTGTGGCTGCTGCTGAGGCAGCAATCGGTTTGGCAATTTTGGTTGTTCTCTTCCGTAAGGTGGACACCATTAATGCTGAAGACCTTGACCACCTAAAAGGCTAGTCATGCAATTGACCTTAACTCTTCCCGTTCTCTGCGCAATTCCGCTGGCGCCATTATTTGGCTCTGCTATTGCGGGATTCTTTGGCACTAAATTAGGCTTTAACCGCATCGGGCAGGGCGCTTGCCAGTTCGTCACTATTTTGGGTGTGATGATTGCCTTCGTATTATCTTGCTTTGTTCTTGTGCAGGTGATGGATGGTTTCTATTTCAATGGCACCGTGTATCGCTGGATGCAATTGGGTGAGCTCAATCTGGATATTGGCTTCTTAATCGACCCACTGACAGCCACGATGATGTGTGTAGTGACCTTTGTTTCTTTAATGGTCCATATTTACACCATTGGCTACATGCAGGGTGAAGAGGGTTACAACCGCTTCTTCTCATACATCTCACTCTTTACATTCGCGATGTTGATGTTGGTGATGAGTAATAACCTCTTGCAACTCTTCTTTGGTTGGGAGGCGGTAGGTGTAGTTTCTTATTTACTGATTGGCTTTTACTATGAGCGCCAATCTGCAGTTTTTGCAAACATGAAGGCTTTCCTAGTTAACCGTGTTGGTGACTTTGGTTTCATTCTCGGTATTGGCTTGCTATTGGCTAGTACTGGTTCCATGAACTACGACGTGATCTTTTCTCAGAACACGGCACTGGCAGCGCAAACCTTGCCTGGTACTAGTTGGAATTTAGTCACCGTAGCGTGTATCTGTCTCTTTATTGGCGCGATGGGCAAGTCAGCTCAGTTTCCATTGCATGTTTGGCTGCCTGATTCGATGGAAGGCCCAACTCCAATTTCTGCATTGATTCATGCTGCAACGATGGTGACTGCCGGTATCTTCATGGTGTCACGTATGTCCCCACTGTTTGAGTTGTCGGATGCGGCATTGAGCTTCATTCTGGTGATTGGCTCGATCACTGCGCTCTTTATGGGATTCTTGGGGATCGTCCAGACTGACATTAAACGGGTGGTTGCCTACTCAACACTGTCTCAGTTGGGTTATATGACTGTGGCTTTGGGCGTTTCTGCTTATCCAGTTGCCATCTTCCATTTGATGACACACGCATTCTTCAAGGCGCTCTTATTCCTTGCTGCGGGAAGTGTGATTTTGGGTATGCATCATGAGCAAGACATGCGCAAGATGGGCGGTCTCTGGAAGTACATGCCAATCACTTGCCTCATGATGTTGTTGGGTAACTTAGCATTGATCGGTACTCCATTCTTCTCAGGTTTCTATTCAAAAGACTCCATCATCGAAGCGGTAGCTGCTAGCCATATTCCAGGGTCTGGTTTTGCTTACTTCGCTGTGATGGCTAGCGTCTTTGTAACGGCCCTGTATTCCTTCCGCTTGTACTTCTATGTGTTCCACGGTAAAGCCCGTTGGGGGCACGAGGATGCTCATGCACATGATCACCATCACGATCATGCGGAGCAGGGCGATGATCATGCTCATCATGGTTTGGCTCCTGGCCAAAAGCCACATGAGTCACCATTTGTCGTGACCTTGCCTTTGATCCTGCTGGCCATTCCTTCGGTCATCATTGGTTATTACACCATTACGCCGTTGTTGTTTGGTACCTACTTCGGGGACTCTATTTTTGTCGATATTGGTAAGCACCCAGCCATGAAAGAGCTTGCTGAAGAGTTCCATGGTCCGATTGCTATGGCAATGCATTCATTGACATCACCGGTATTGCTTTTAGTTGTTCTAGGTGTGTTGACTGCAGCAATTGGCTACCTCTGGGCTCCAAAGTCGCCTGGTGTTGTGGCTCAAGCATTTGCCCCTATCAAGAAGCTAATGGATAACAAATACTATCTCGACGATCTAAACCAAGCAGTATTTGCTAGGGGTTTGTTATGGATCGGCGGCGTCTTGTGGCATCGCGGTGATCAACAGGCTATCGATGGCTTCTTGGTTAACGGTAGTGCTCATGCGGTAGGGCGCTTTTCTGCTGTGATTCGCCATTTGCAATCCGGTTATCTCTATCACTATGCCTTCGCAATGATTGCGGGTTTGGCGGTATTGCTAGCTTGGGTTTTATACGCTTACCTGCCTTTTGTTCGCTAGGCCTTTGTTACTTAAGTAGCCATCATGATTCTTTCTTACGCCATCTGGATCCCGATTTTCTTCGGCATCATTATTTTGTTCTACGGTTCAGAGAGGCCAACTGCTGGCGTTCGCTGGTTAGCTCTTTTTGGTGCCGTCCTTGGCTTCATTGCAACGCTGCCTTTAATCATTCATTTTGACCTCGCCAATCCTGGCATGCAGTTTGTTGAAAAGATGAGCTGGATTCCTCGTTACGACATTAACTATCACCTTGGTATTGACGGTATCTCAGTGTGGTTCATTGTTTTAACTGCATTCATCAATATTTTTGTAGTGATTGCTGCATGGGAAGTAATTGATAAGAAAGTTTCCCAGTACATGGCTTCTTTCTTAATCCTTTCTGGATTAATGATTGGCGTATTTGCTGCTTTAGATGCTTTGCTTTTCTACGTATTCTTCGAGGCAACTTTGATTCCGATGTACATCATCATCGGTGTCTGGGGTGGTCATAACCGCATCTATGCAGCATTTAAGTTCTTCTTGTACACCTTGCTTGGTTCATTGCTCACTCTGATTGCCATGCTGTATTTGTACAACGTGACCAATACCTTTGATATCTTGACTTGGCATAATGCGCGTCTAGACATTGTTGAACAAATCCTCTTGTTCTTAGCTTTCTTTATGGCGTTTGCTGTGAAGGTGCCAATGTGGCCTTTACATACTTGGCTGCCAGATGTTCACGTTGAGGCGCCAACAGGTGGTTCAGTCGTGTTGGCTGCAATCATGTTGAAGTTGGGTGCTTATGGTTTCTTGCGCTTCTCATTACCAATCGCTCCAGATGCAAGTCAGTACCTCGGCCCATTTGTGATCTTCTTGTCTTTAGTAGCGGTGATCTATGTAGGAGCAGTAGCTCTAGTTCAGAAAGACATGAAGAAGTTGGTAGCCTACTCATCAGTAGCGCATATGGGTTTTGTGACCCTAGGTTTCTTCCTCTTTAGCCCGCTCGGTATTGAGGGCGGTATTGTGCAGATGATTTCTCACGGCTTTGTGGCAGGCGCAATGTTCCTTTCTATTGGCGTGTTGTATGACCGCATGCATACCCGTCAAATTGCTGATTACGGCGGCGTTGTGCACCGTATGCCCGCCTTTACAGCTTTTGCTGTCTTGATGGCAATGGCGAACTGTGGTCTACCTGCCACCTCCGGTTTCGTAGGTGAGTTCATGGTCATTCTGGCCGCTGTGGATTATGACTTTGTGATTGGTATCTTGGCGGCGACTGCTTTGATTCTAGGTGCCGCTTATTCCTTATGGATGGTGAAGCGCGTGTTCTTTGGTGCAATCACCAATCACCATGTTGAGGAATTAAAAGATCTCAATGCGCGTGAATATTTCATGATGGCAGTGCTATCCATTTGCGTGATTGGTATGGGTGTTTATCCAAAACCGTTTACCGACATCATTCATCCGTCTGTGATTAATCTGCTGCAGCATGTTGCTGTTAGCAAACTCTGAGTAAAAGCTAATGCAAGTATTTGACCTATACGCCGTCCTGCCGGAACTCGTTTTACTTGTAGCTGCCTGCCTCTTGCTGGTGGCTAGTGTTTATGTGCCGGAGCGTCAGCCAGCAAAACCTGGTATTGAGCAGGATATTTTCCATACGCCACGTGGTGTTGGTTTTGTTTATTTTTTCACCATCATTTTGCTGGTGTATTTGATCTTTGCATTTGTGGGTCGCATCGGTGATATATCTTTAGTCGCCATGAATGGCTTGTTTCAGTCTGACCCAATTTCAAACCTGCTAAAAGCCTGCTCTTGTGGTGCAGTGTTGGTGAGCTTGGTTTACTCAAAACAGTATCTAACTGATCGTGCGATGTTCCGCCCAGACTTTATTGTTTTGGTTTTATTGGCTTTGTTGGGGCAGTGCGTGTTGATCTCCGGTGCCAACCTATTGACTTTGTATTTAGGTCTTGAGTTGATGGCTTTGCCTACCTACGCTTTGGTAGCAATGCGTCACAACAATGAGAAGAGTGTTGAAGCTGGTATTAAGTACTTCATTCTCGGTGCATTAGCTTCCGGTTTTTTGCTTTACGGTATGTCTATGTTGTACGGTGTAACTGGCTCACTGGACTTAATCGAGATTTTTAGAACAGTTGCTGATCCCCGTGTGAATCACTTGGTAATGGCCTTTGGTTTAGTATTTATTGTTTCTGGTCTAGCTTTCAAGTTAGGCGTTGTGCCATTCCATATGTGGGTGCCTGACGTTTATCAAGGTGCACCAACAGCAGTGACATTGATGATTGCTGCGGCTCCAAAGATCGCAGCCTTTGCTTTGCTATTCCGTTTACTCGTAAATACTTTGTTGCCGCTTTTAGGTGACTGGCAGCCGATGTTGGTATTGTTGGCCGTCTTGTCATTGGTAGTGGGTAACGTCACTGCGATCGCGCAAACGAATATGAAGCGCATGTTGGCTTACTCAGCGATTGCGCAGATGGGCTTTGTGCTGCTGGGTATGCTGTCAGTATTTGATGATCATGCGTTTAGTGCCTCTATGTTCTATGCGGTTACTTATGTGTTAACCACCTTGGGAAGCTTTGGTCTCTTAATGATGCTGTCCCGTAAAGGTCATGATTGCGAAACCATTGATGACCTCAAGGGCTTAAACAAACGTCATCCCTGGTTTGCATTCATTGGTCTCGTGATGATGTTCTCTTTGGCTGGTATTCCGCCAACCGTTGGCTTTGCTGCGAAGCTGGGTGTGCTTGAGGCCTTGGTTGACGGAGAGCACACATTCTTGGCTATCATTGCTGTGATCGCATCCTTGATCGGTGCTTTCTACTACCTCAGAGTAGTTAAGGTAATGTACTTTGATGAGCCAAAAGAAGAGCATGCTGCTGAGATTTCTGGATCTGGCTTTGCTCGTGGATTATTGAGTTTGAATGCGATCTTTGTTTTAGCTCTCGGGATTTTCCCAGCTGGGTTGATGGCTGTTTGTTTGGATGCGATGCGCCGTACCTTATTGGGTTCATAGCCCAAAGCTTCAAGTGGCTTGCGATGAAGGCTCCGAATAGGGGCCTTTCTCTTTTCTGTCATCTGGGTTTTGTATGATGACTATTCATTACATGAAATACGAGCTATGACTGAAAAATCTTTTAACGACTTGCCATTTGGCGATACCCATTTGAGAGAAGAGCGTTTGTCTGGTGAGGATATCTACGGCGGTATCTTTCTGAATATGAAACGTGATCAAGTTAGTTTGCCGGATGGCAAGCAAGCCGTACGCGAGTATTTGACACACCCTGGAGCAGTTGCTATTTTGGCTATCTTGGATGATGGCAGGGTGCTGATGGAGCGCCAATATCGTTACCCAGTCGCAAAAGCCTGCATTGAGATTCCTGCGGGTAAGCTAGAAATCGGTGAAGATCGATTACTCTGTGCCCAGCGAGAGCTTGAGGAGGAGACGGGCTATTCTGCAAGTAAGTGGAGCTTTATTCGGCGCATCCATCCTGTGATCTCTTACTCGACCGAATTTATTGATATCTATCTCGCCGAAGGTTTAGTCTCCGGCAAAAGCCACCTAGATGATGAAGAATTTTTGGATGTATTTGCTGCCCCTCTAGAGCAATTATTGGATTGGGTAGAGCAGGGTGAGATTACTGATGTGAAGACGACGATTGCGACCTATTGGCTGGATCGTTATCGACGTGGATTAGTCAGCCCTACGCCTATCCCCAGCTGATTTCGTAATCCATTTAAAATAGGGCTATTGAATTTGGTATTTATGCCCCTATATAGGTCTTATGAAAGTTTATAACCTCGCTTGCCCACTAGATCATCGCTTTGAGGGATGGTTTGCCTCTGAAGAGGATTGCCTTGCCCAGCAAGACAAGGGAATGCTGGCGTGCCCTATTTGTGACAGTACTGAGATTACTCGGATGCCATCGGCTCCCCATATTGCCAAATCAAATACTAGTAAGGCGCTTCCAAGTTCAACTGAACTCACGGTTGCTAGCCCTACCGTAACGGATCATGCAGGCATTGGTGGCGCGCTGAGTGGCGACGTTGTTGCTCTTACAGGGAGCGATCACTCCCAGCTAGAGGCTCAGGTGCAGGCGGCCTTTTTAAAGGGTATGCGTGAGCTGATGGGGCGATCCGAGGACGTTGGAAACTCTTTTGCCGAAGAGGCCCGAAAAATCCACTACAAGGAATCTCCTGAGCGGAGTATTCGTGGTCAAACGACTTTAGACGAAGCTGAGGCTTTGCGCGAAGAGGGTATCGAAGTGATGGCGATGCCGATGTTGCCTGCCTTTAAAAACACCCTGCAGTAGCCAGCCCCAACCTAATTCCCCTATACTTAGTGTGCACCCAGAGCTTGGGTATCAATATTTACTAGGATAGGAGAGGTACCCATGAAGCGCTTTTTTCTGGCACTGTTTGCCGCTGTTTTAGCTCTCACTATTGTGGCTTGTTCCAACTCCTCTGACACTAAAGAAATTAAGGTTGCTGTATCACCCGCATCACCCCCAATGTTGTTTGATGACAAGGGTCAGATCGTTGGTGTGGATATGGATATTTTCCAGGGCTACTGCCAATCCCGTGGTTGCACTTTAAAAGTCACTCCGTATGACTGGGCTGGAATGTTGGGTGCCGTTTCTAGTGGTCAAGCTGATGTGGCTTTCTCAGGTATCTCTATTACCGATAAGCGTAAAGAGGCGATGGATTTTTCTCAGCCTTACTATGACAATGCTTGGCATCTCGTGAGCATGAAGAATAAAAATATTCAGATCACGGATTTGAATCAGCTTAAGAAATACTCCATTGGCTATCCGCGGGGCATGGCTTACGATGATCTTATTAAGAATGAGTTAGAGCCAAAGGGCTACTACTCCTTAAGCAAGGTCAAACTGTATCCTTCATACGCTGAAGTAATTACCGATCTGCAAAATGGTAATCTAGATTTGGCCTTTATTGAAGAGCCCGTATTTCTGAATTATGAGAATAAATTAAAGCTACCAATTCAGAGCAGTTATGTATTTAAAGGCTTCGATAAGCTTGGCTTTGCTTTTGCTAAAGGCTCTAAGTTGCGTGACGACTTTGATAAATATCTCAATGAACTCGGCCCTGAAAAAATCAAGTCTATTCTTGATAAGTGGATGAAATAAGTAACCCATAACAACACCTCAATCAGTAGTCGAAAGTCTGCCCTGTGACCTTTCTGGATATTCTTGCCCAGTTAGCCCAGGGCATTTCTTATACGGTTTTAGTAACGCTAGTTTGTTCCCTCACTGGATTGGTAGTTGGGTTAACCGTTGCGAGTCTTCGTCGCTTTGATATCCCTTGGCTTACCGCTCTAATCGATTGCTATACCTACGTCTTTAGGGGTGTGCCAGTTTTAGTTCTGTTATTCATGGTGTACTTTGGCTTACCGGGTCTTGGTTTCAAGGTTCCGCCATTAATGGCGATGGCCCTGAGTTTGGGCTTGGTCGCTTCAGCCTATTTGGCCGAGGTATTTCGAGGCGCATACAACTCAGTTGATCCGTCCGAAGTCATTGCTGCCCAAGCCATGGGCATGACACGTATTCAGGTGCTGAGATTTATCGAGCTACCTCAGATGTTGCGATTCTCAGTTCCAGGCATGGTTAATGAGTTCACCTCAGTTTTGAAGTACTCACCATTCGCCTATACCGTCGGCATTCCAGAAATTACTAAACAGGCCATGACCTTAACCTCAACAACGCTGCGTGGCATAGAGGTTTATCTAGCCGTCGGCATCCTTTATTTTGTGATTTACCGAATCTGCTTGGTTGGAGTTCAGCTCTTGAGTAAGCGTTTTCAAATACCAGGAATGAGTCCAGCGTGAGTATAAGTATGACAATATTGGAAGAGGTAACTCTGTGGCATTAATTCAGGTAAGAGATTTGGTTAAAGAGTTCGGGGGGCAAACAGTTTTGTCCAACATCAATCTTGATCTCAATGAGGGTGATGTCCGCGTCTTGATGGGCGCCTCTGGCTCTGGTAAATCGACCTTATTACGCTGTCTTAATCGCCTGATAGAGCCCACCTCAGGATCTATTGTTTTCAGAGGTAAAGAGGTATTAGGTTCTGATGTTGATGTGCGCGAGTTGCGCAAGCAAATTGGTTTCGTATTTCAGCAGTTTGCTTTGTATAGCCATTTAACTGTTTTGGATAATGTCTCATTAGGTCTGCGCAAGCTGCATAAGATGGGTAAAGCGGAGGCTAAAGAAAAAGCCTTACTTGAGTTGTCCCATTTTGAGATGACATCACATCAAGATAAATATCCCTCACAGCTTTCTGGAGGGCAGAAACAGCGGGTTGCAATTGCTCGGGCGCTCGCTATGGATCCGGCGGTCTTGGTTCTGGATGAGCCTACTTCAGCATTGGATCCCATCATGTCTAGAGATGTAGCTGATCTAATTAATCGCTTGCATAGCGAGGGCATCACCATGATCTGCGTTACGCATGATCTCAATCTGGCTCGTAATATTGCGGATACCGTGATGTTCTTGGATCGCGGTGTCATTCGTGCCGATGATCGGATTGATATTTTGAGTCAACATGCTGATCCAGAAATTAAAGCTTTCTTTGGTTCGGAGGAGAAGCGTTAATGGGTGGGTGGTCATCCTTCGTTCGTGATCTCACGGAGCAGATGCCTTTGATTTTGACGGGGCTAGTGAAGACCTTGCAATTAGCGGGCTTGATTAGTGTTTCAGGTTTGCTATTGGGCATCGTAGTGTTTTATCTCACGCTCAATAAAAATAAGTACGTACGTAGCGCTATTAATTCTTATATATCCTTCTTTATTGGAATGCCCTTAATCGTTTTATTGTTTCTAATGTATTACGGCTTACCGCAGTGGGGTATCAGACTCTCCCCATTCGCAGTTGCTTTCATTGGTTTTACGTTCAATGTGGCTGCATACAACGCAGCTTATTTAAAAACTGCATTTAATGGTTTGGATAAAAGTCAGCTTCAGGCAGCAAGTGCACAGGGCTTTAGTCCTTTACAGATCTTTCGCTTGATTGCCTTACCGCAGGTCATCCGTCTTTCTATTCCAGCGCTTACCAATCAAGTGATTGCAAACCTGAAAGATAGTTCGGTGGCATTCTTAATTCAGTACACCGAATTCTTTGCCCGCGTACAAGAATTGGCTGCAACCAACTTCCAATTCTTTAAAGCCTATTTTTTAGCAGCCTTGGTCTATCTAGCTTTGGTATCTATCGTCGTGCTGTTTGCGCGTGCAATTGAGAGGCGTTACTTTATTCCCGCGTGATATCCCGACTCAAACTAGAGTGGATGATAAAAAAATAGCGACCCAAAGGCCGCTATTTTTTAGATACCTGCTGCTAAATCAGATTACTTTGAAGTTGGCATCACAAACTCTGCGCCCTTGGCAATGCTCTCGGGCCAGCGCTGCATCACACTCTTTTGCTTAGTGTAGAAGCGAACACCTTCTTTACCGTAGGCATGCATATCGCCAAAGAGGGACTTCTTCCAGCCGCCAAAACCATGCCAAGCCATTGGCACCGGAATAGGCACGTTAATGCCGACCATGCCCACCTGAACGCGGCGTGCAAATTCACGTGCAATATTGCCATCGCTCGTAAAGCACGCTACACCGTTTCCAAACTCACAGGAGTTCACCAAATTCAATGCCTCAGTGAAGTTTGCTACGCGTAAGCAAGATAAGACTGGTCCGAAAATTTCTTCCAAGTAGATCTTCATGTCTGGGGTAACGTTATCGAAAAGAGTGCCACCGATAAAGAAGCCATTCTCATGACCCGGCACTTTTAGGCCGCGACCATCCACCAATAATTTGGCGCCAGAAGCAACGCCGCTCTCAATGTAGCCTGTAATGCGCTCTAAGGCAGCTTTAGTAACGATTGGGCCCATTTCTGCATCAAGCTCCATACCGTTTTTGACTTTGAGCGTCTTGGTGCGCTCAATCAGTTTTGGCATGATTTTTTCTGCAACATCACCAACCAGAACGGCCACTGAAATTGCCATGCACCGCTCTCCAGCTGAACCATAGGCTGCACCAATCAAAGCATCAATCGTCTTATCGATATCTGCATCAGGCATAACTACCATGTGGTTCTTGGCCCCACCTAAGGCTTGGGAGCGCTTACCAAAGTGCGCGCAGCGCTCATAGATATAGTTGGCAATTGGGGTCGAGCCAACAAAGCTTACTGCTTTGACATCCGGATTCTCAATCAAGGCATCCACAGCTTCTTTATCGCCCTGAACCACGTTGAATACACCATCAGGTAAACCAGCTTCTTTTAAAAGCTTGGCCATAAATAAAGAGGCTGATGGATCGGTTGGGCTTGGCTTCAGAATGAAGCTGTTGCCACAGGCAATAGCTACTGGGAACATCCACATTGGCACCATGACTGGGAAGTTAAATGGAGTGACACCTGCAACCACACCCAACGGCTGGCGCATCACCCAGTTATCAATATCAGTAGACACCTGCTCGGTGTAATCACCTTTGAGTAATTCTGGGATACCAGTGGCAAATTCCACGATATCGATGCCACGGCTAACTTCACCTTGGGCATCCGTAAATACCTTGCCGTGTTCGGCGGTAATGATCGCTGCCAATTCATCGCGATTGGCATTGAGCAATTCAAGATACTTGAACATGATCCGTGCGCGGCGCAGTGGAGGGGTCAGACTCCAAGTCTGAAAAGCGGTTTGTGCCACAGCAACGGCATCATCAATCTCTTTACGGCTGGCTAGTGCAACCCGTCTTGCAACTGCTCCAGTAGATGGATTAAATACATCGGCAAAACGACCGTCTTTTGGGTTGACGACTTTGCCGCCAACAAAGTGGCCGATATCTTCTTTTGATTCAAAGGCTTGTGGTGCGCTCATAGTATTTTGCTTAATAATTTCTTGCTAGTTTTAGGTTCAATAAACTTGTATTGCGAGGGATCGCACAAGTTTATGGTCTCGTTTATCCTACCGTTCTATTTTATCGCTTTCATCTCCATTACGCACCGCCAAATTCAAAGGTATTGAAATGAGCCTCTTATTTTCCAGTTTTGCATTGAACTCTCCCAGAGGGCCGTTGACCCTTCAAAACCGTATTGTCGTGGCGCCTATGTGCCAGTATTCAGCTGTAAATGGAGAGGCGCAGGATTGGCATCTGATGCATTGGGGCAATCTCCTTAATAGTGGGGCAGGACTATTCATTATTGAGGCTACTGGCGTAACTCCAGAAGGTCGCATTACACCAGCCTGCCTTGGCTTGTGGGATGAGCGGACTGAGGCTGCTCTTAAAGATAAGCTCACTAGAGCCCGCAAGCTGGCACCAGAAACGCCTGTTTTTATTCAATTGGCACATGCTGGTAGAAAGGCCTCCAGCGCCACACCCTGGGAGGGCGGTCAATTACTGTCCAAAGAGCAGGGTGGCTGGGATACCCTTGCTCCCTCTGCCATCCCACAGTTGAAGGACGAGCGTTTGCCACATGAACTCTCTAAGGTCGAGTTGGTGGAGCTCATTAATGCATTTGTTGTTGCAGCGCAGCGTGCTGAGCGAGTAGGGGTGGATGGCATTGAGTTGCACGGGGCACATGGTTACCTGCTGCATCAATTTCTATCGCCGATTGCCAATCAACGTTCCGATGAATATGGCGGCTCTTACGAAAACCGCATCCGCTTCCTTTTGGAGTTATTTGCAGCTGTACGTGAGGTATATCAAGGTGTTTTGGGCATTCGGATTTCGGCTAGCGATTGGATCGAGGGTGGCTGGACTCCGCAGGAGACTGCTGATTTTGCATCCCGCTTAAAACCATTGGGATGTGATTTTGTGCATATTTCATCTGGTGGTATTTCGCCGCTGCAAAAGATTGCAATTGGACCCAACTATCAAGTGCCATTTGCCAAAATCGTAAAAGACCAATCTAGTTTGCCTACGATGACAGTCGGCTTGATTACAGAACCCCAGCAAGCAGAGGACATTCTACAAAAAGGAGATGCGGATTTGATTGCCTTAGCCCGTGCATTTTTATACAAGCCAAGATGGGCTTGGGAGGCTGCTGCAACCTTAGGTGGTACCGTGCCTTCAAACGAGCGTTACTGGCGCTGTTTGCCACGTGAGGCTCAGGCCATATTTGGTGACGTCAAAGTGGGGCAGCGATAATAGAGCCGTCCCCCTTAGCTAAAACTACCAAACTTAAAATATAAATGAGTTATCGATGAAGCAACACTCCGTAAGAGAATCTTGGCTTGAAGATGCCGTAAGACATTTGGAACCTGTTTTTTCAAAAGCAGGTTATGCAATTCCACCGGTCAGAGTGTCTTGTGGTTTTCCAGCCTCGAGTAGCCCAAGGACAACATTGGGTCAATGCTGGCCACGTGAGCGTTCTGGTGGCGGGGTAAATGAGATTTTTATCTCCCCCAAGCTAGATGATCCTGTTCAGTTATTGGATACCTTAGTCCATGAACTTTGCCATGCGGTAGATGATTGTTTTAGCGGTCACGGTGAGGACTTTAAAGGCATTGCCCAAACTGTAGGACTAGAGGGTCCCGCCAGAATGGCCCATGCAACCGAAGAGTTGATGGTACGCTTGATGATGATTAGCCAAGAGCTTGGGCCATATCCACATCAGGCAATTGTTTTCCCACCACCAAGACCGAGCAATGCGAGTCGCAATAAAGCTAAGTGTGCTCAGTGTGGATACGAGGTGACGCTATTGAAGAAGTGGGCCACCTATGGTGCACCTATTTGTCCCAAGGACAACATCCGCATGCAAGAAGCGGTTATTGAAACCATTGAAAATACAACTGAGCACGATACAGAATCTGTAATTGGTTCTAAGCCTAAGGCGGATGAGATTCGTCGGGCAATTAGCTAAACCTATTCACACTGAAGATCGGATGAGACATTAAATGCAGAAAAATAAAGTAATTCAGAATCCAAAAATCGCGGTTATTGCTGGCGATGGAATTGGTAAAGAGGTTATGCCAGAAGGTGTTCGCGCACTAGAGGCTGCTAGCAAAAAGTTTGGTATCGGTATGCAGTTTGATCATTTCGATTTTGCTAGCTGCGATTACTATCTCCAGCATGGCAAGATGATGCCCGATGATTGGTTCAATACCCTGATGCAATATGACGCGATATTTTTTGGCGCGGTTGGTATGCCAAGCATTCTTCCAGATCATGTTTCTTTGTGGGGAAGCCTCATTCAGTTTCGGCGTTGCTTTGACCAGTACGTCAATTTGCGACCAGTTCGACTCCTCCCTGGTGTGCCATGCCCATTAGCCAACCGAAAACCTGGTGACATTGATTTTTACGTCGTACGTGAAAATACTGAGGGCGAGTATTCCAGTGTCGGTGGAAAAATGTTCCCCGATACCGATCGAGAGTTTGTTATTCAGGAATCCATTTTTACCAGACAAGGTGTTGACCGCATTCTTCAATATGCTTTTGATCTTGCCCAAAGTCGTCCCAAAAAACATTTAACCTCTGCCACTAAGTCCAATGGCATTGCAATCACCATGCCTTATTGGGATGAGCGGGTGGAAGAAATGACGAAGCAATTTGGTGATGTCAGGATGGATAAATATCATATCGATATCTTGGCTGCGCATTTTGTCATGAACCCCGACAGATTTGATGTTGTAGTGGCTAGCAATCTATTTGGCGATATCTTGTCGGATTTAGGTCCAGCCTGTACTGGAACCATTGCAGTAGCACCATCCGGAAGCATTAATCCAGAAGGAAAATTTCCCTCTCTGTTTGAGCCTGTTCACGGCTCAGCCCCTGACATCTACGGAAAGATGATTGCTAATCCCATTGGGCAGATCTGGTCTGGATCAATGATGTTGGATCACTTGGGTTATCCGGAGGCAGGCAAAGCGATATTTAATGCGATTGAGCGAGTCCTAGCAAAAGAAGGCTCTCCGCTCACGCCTGACTTGGGCGGCAAGGCTCGTACAGATGATTTGGGTAAAGCGATCGCAGCTGAAATCTAAATTTATATTTAGTTATGTGGTTAGTTTGTTGCGGCAGAAGGACTCCATACGGAGTCCTTTTTGCTTGCCTTTGCAATTTCACCTAAGATCTTTTCATGTAGCTGGCAATCCTCTTCGCTCGCGCTCATGAGTTTAAGATTGCTTGGCAAGGCTTTCATTTGGCCGGATGCATCAGTGTCGACGGTGTAATCAATCAGATCAATTGAGAGATCTTCTTGGCCACGCGTCATGGCCACATAGACTTCGGCTAATAGCTGGGCATCCAACAAGGCGCCGTGCAGGGTCCTATGTTGATTACTAATGGCGAAGCGCTCACAGAGTGCATCAAGCGAATTGCGCTTGCCTGGAAACATCTGCCGCGCATCTAGAAGGGTGTCGGTGATTTTGGAGGTAAGGCCTCTGAAAGCAGGGCGCTTCAATAAAGCAAATTCGTTATCCAGGAATCCCAAGTCAAACGCCGCGTTATGAATAACCACCTCAGCACCATCAACAAACTCAATTAGCTCTTCAACAATATTGGCAAATACTGGCTTATCGGATAAGAACTCACGAGAGAGTCCATGCACTGCAAACGCGCCAGCATCAATATCGCGCTCAGGATTAATGTAGTAATGGAAAGTGCGATCAGTTAAACGGCGACCCACCATTTCAACGCAACCGATTTCAATAATGCGATCACCTGTCGCGGGATTAAGACCAGTGGTTTCGGTATCGAGAATAACTTGACGCATTAGGTGCTTTCCAACACAGATTGGGGGATGTCCATAGGCCCATTACCCGCATATTTATCCAAATACAGGTAGATCACAGGGGTAATGATGAGGGTTACAAATTGGGAGAAAATTAGTCCTCCGGCTACGCTGATACCCAGAGGTTGACGCAATTCCGCTCCCGCACCTAAGCCCAGTGCAATTGGAAGTGCACCCATTAGGGCTGCAATAGTCGTCATCATGATTGGCCTAAAACGCAAGATGCATGCTTCACGAATCGCTTTTTCTGGCGACATGCCTTGATTGCGCTGCGCATCCAATGCAAAGTCAATCATTAAGATGGCATTCTTTTTCACAATACCAATCAGTAGCAAGATACCAATTGATGCAACGATCGTTAGCTCAAAGCCAAAGATACGAAGGGATAGGATTGCGCCAATCGCAGCAGAAGGCAGGCCGGCCAAAATTGTTAGTGGGTGAATATAACTCTCATAAAGCACGCCCAGCAAAATGTATATAACACCTAAAGCTGCCAATATCAATATGATTTGACCGGACTGATTATCTTTAAATACCGCTGCATCACCACCATAGCTGGTAATAATAGAGGGCGGCAATCCTACTGCTTTTACAAAGCCATCAATTGCTTTGGTAGCGTCACCCAAAAAGATATCTGGAGCTAAGTTGAATGAAATTGTCACTGCCGGAATTTGGCCTTGATGATTTACCGCTGTCGGACCAATGCTGCGAACAAAAGTAGCCAGGCTAGAGAGGGGAATTAACTTATCGGTTGCACGACCCCTGACATAAACCTTATTGAGATCAGTTTCAAATTGACGATCGTTCTCAGCGGTTTCTAAGATCACATAATAGGTGTTCACTGGCGTATAAATGGTGGACACCTGGCGCTCACCAAAGGAGTTGTAGAGCGCATTACGGATATCAGCAATAGTGACGCCAGCACTCGCAGCCTGCTCACGATTGATCTCAATTTTGACGTTAAGGCCCTTAAGTTGAGAGTCGCTGGTGACATCTCGGAAGATGGGGTCAGCACGCATTTTTTGCGTAAGCTTGTCAGCCCAGTCATTAACGCCCTCAAAGCCAACGCTCTGTAAAGTAAATTGGTAGCGACTCTTACTACTGCGTCCGCCCAGTTGTAAATTTTGAACGGGGCGCATGTATACCTGTAGCCCTGGGATCTCTTTAAACTTGATTCGCAAGCCTTCAATGACCTTAGCCA
The DNA here is from genome assembly GCF_002281105.1 of Polynucleobacter sp. 35-46-11. Taxonomy (NCBI): domain Bacteria; kingdom Pseudomonadati; phylum Pseudomonadota; class Betaproteobacteria; order Burkholderiales; family Burkholderiaceae; genus Polynucleobacter; species Polynucleobacter sp. 35-46-11. The sequence goes on along the minus strand of NZ_NCFJ01000023.1, from coordinate 239 downwards.
TTTTTTCGCGGTCGCCCTTAGATTTGAGAATGATGAAGAAGCGACCCGTATTTCTGCCTGCGCTTAGACCGCCACCTAAGATAGAGATTGAGTTAGCAACGTTGGGATCATTATTAACAATCTCTGCAGCACGATCTTGAAGTTCTAGCATCGCTTTAAAGGAGGTATCTTCGGATGCTTCTGTTGTAGCTATGATTTGACCAATATCTTCTTCTGGAAAGAAACCTTTGGGGCTGAAT
>NZ_NCFJ01000245.1:0-3716 GCF_002281105.1 Polynucleobacter sp. 35-46-11 | reverse complement strand
AAGAGAACGGGTTCGGTAGAGGTTTATGGCAACCAAACGATTGCCATGCCAACCTATAGGATTGCTCGGCTTGGTGTTGGTTTTTGTCCTGAGGAGCGCGGCATCTTTGCTAGCTTAAGTGCCGAAGAGAATTTATTGTTGTTGCCTGAGATCGCCCCTGGCGGCATGGGTTTGGATGAGATTTATGAAATGTTTCCCAACCTGTATGAGCGACGCAATAGTCCAGGCACAAGACTCTCGGGTGGCGAGCAGCAGATGCTTGCAATGGCACGCATTTTGAGGACGGGTGCCAAATTACTGTTGCTGGATGAAATTACCGAAGGTTTGGCGCCGGTGATTGTTCAAAAGTTGGGTGAGGTGGTAACAAGCTTACGTAACAAAGGCTTCACTATTGTGTTGGTGGAGCAAAACTTCCGATTTGCTGCACCTCTAGCAGATCGTCATTATGTGGTTGAACATGGCAATGTGGTCGAGGTTGTCAATCAAAGTGAGTTGGCTGAGAAGGCAAGCTTGTTAAATGAGTATCTTGGTGTTTAGCAGTTATTTATAGGAGACCTAAATGAAGTTAAAGCAAATTACTGCGTGTCTGGTGGCGGCAACCTTTTTTGGTTCAAACCCAGCATTCGCGCAAACATCTAAAGTAAGTGGTGATGTAATCAAGATTGGTGTTTTAACTGACCTTTCTTCTACCTATTCTGATTTGGCTGGTCCTGGCGCGGTGATTGCCGCAAAAATGGCAATTGCCGACTTCTCAAAAGATGGCACTGTTATTGGCAAGAAGATTGAGCTTGTTAGTGCCGACCATCAGAACAAAGCAGATATTGCCGCCAACAAAGCGCGCGAGTGGTATGACAAAGACGGTGTTGATGTGATTGTTGAGTTGGTTTCGACCAACGTTGCACTTGCTGTCATGGAAGTCGCGGAACAAAAGAACAAGATTACTTTGGTGTCTGGTGCAGCATCATTACCAATTACCAATGAAAAATGTACTGCTAATAACGTGCATTGGACTTATGACACCTATGCGCTTTCAAACGGTACCGCTAAAGCAGTTGTTAAGCAGGGCAAAAAGAATTGGTACTTCTTGACTGCTGACTATGCTTTCGGAGCAGCCCTAGAGAAAGACTCAACCAATGTTGTTAATGCCAACGGCGGCAAAGTGCTTGGTACAAGTAAGCACCCATTCCCTAATAGCGACTTCTCTTCATACTTGCTGAAGGCTCAGGCCAGTGGCGCAGATGTTGTTGCATTAGCAAATGCTGGTCAAGACACCATCAACTCCGTTAAACAAGCCTCCGAGTTTGGTATCAATAAAAAACAAACCGTTGTTCCTTTGCTCATGTTTATTTCTGATGTTCACTCTTTGGGTTTGAATGCAGCCCAAGGTATGTACCTAACAGAAGGCTTCTACTGGGATAGAGATGAGAAGACCCGCGCGTTTGCCAAACGCTTTATCTTGCAGCATAAGCGGATGCCAACCAGCGTTCAAGCTGGCGTCTATTCATCAGTTCTTGCTTACTTAGCTGCAGTTCAAAAGGCTGGCACAGATGATACTCAGGCAGTAATGAAGGCCTTGAGATCAACCAACATTGACGATGGATTATTCAAAGGAAAAATCCGTGCCGATGGTAAGTTTGAACATGACATGTATTTGCTCGAAGTGAAGAAGCCATCTGAATCTAAGAGCCCATGGGATTATTACAACGTCAAAGCGGTGATTCCGGCTGCTGAGGCAACACAACCACTTTCATTGTCACGATGCAAGTTGGTTACTAACAAGTAATCCATTTCTAATTAAGCATGTTTGAACTTCTTGGAATTACCCCACAAGGGCTGGTTGCTCAGCTCTTGGTGGGGCTTATCAATGGCTCCTTTTACGCCATTTTGAGTTTGGGTTTGGCCATTATTTTTGGCCTACTCAACATCATCAATTTTTCCCATGGTGCTCAATACACGATGGGTGCATTTGTTGCATGGATTGGTTTAACTCAAGTAGGTCAATGGTTTGGCTTTCCTGAGTTTTCTATTAATTATTGGTTTGCATTAATTTTGGTGCCCTTGGTTATGGCGGGCTTTGGTTTGATTCTTGAGCGCACCATGCTCAAGCGCCTTTACCACCTAGATCACTTATATGGCCTTTTATTAACTTTTGGTTTGGCGCTCATTATTGAGGGAATGTTCCGTCATTGGTATGGAATTTCTGGTGAGAGCTATCCAGCCCCAGAGATATTGCAGGGTGCCATCCCATTAGAGTCGATTGGCATCATCTTGCCTAAATATCGTTTGTGGGTTGTAGTTGCTTCTCTAGTGGTTTGCTTCTCTACTTGGTATGTTATTGAGAGAACGAAATTGGGTTCCTATCTTCGTGCTGGAACTGAAAACCCAAAACTACTCCAAGCATTTGGCATCAATGTGCCTTTAATGATTTCTTTGGCCTATGCTTATGGCGTCGGTCTTGCCGGCTTTGCTGGTGTTTTGGCTGCACCAATTTTTCAAGTGAATCCATTGATGGGCTCGAATCTCATCATTGTGGTTTTTGCGGTTGTTGTGATTGGTGGCATGGGTTCTATTATGGGATCCATTTTGACCGGCCTAGCGTTAGGCTTAATTGAAGGTCTAACTAAAGTTTTTTATCCAGAAGCATCTGGCGTAGTTATTTTCGTAATCATGGCAATTGTTTTGCTTATTCGTCCTGCTGGACTTTTCGGCCGGGAGAAATAAGTTGAACTCAAAAACAAAATTACTGTACGGCATTCTAGTTTTAATTGCCCTGTTACTGCCCTTCCAAGATTTCATTTATCTTGTGTTTGCAATGAAGGTTTTATGTTTCGCACTCTTTGCTTGCGCCTTCAATTTGTTGCTGGGCTTTACTGGCCTTCTTTCTTTTGGGCATGCAGCATTTTTTGGAACCTCTGCTTACATTACCGCGTATCTTTGCAAAGAGGCTGGGCTGTCCCCTGAGTTTGGAATTGCTTTGGGTGTTCTTGGCTCAGCTTTCTTGGGCTTTTTAATTGGCTCTTTAGCAATTCGCAGGCAAGGTATTTATTTTGCAATGGTTACGCTTGCTCTTTCTCAAATGGTCTACTTCCTCGCAGTGCAGCTTCCCTTTACTGGTGGTGAGGATGGTATTCAGGGTGTACCACGGGGCATGTTGTTTGGTTTGATTGACTTAAAAGATGACGTCAGCATGTATTACTTTGTTCTAGCTGTTTTCTTGCTGGGGTTTGCGTTGATCGTTCGTACCGTGCACTCACCGTTTGGTCAGGTCTTAAAAGCTATTCGTGAAAATGAGCCGCGTGCAGTGTCTTTGGGTTATGACGTTGATCGTTTTAAGTTAATTTCTTTTGTAATTTCTGCTGCGCTCGCCGGCCTTGCGGGCTCCTTGAAAACACTGGTTTTCCAGTTGGCAACCTTGACCGATGTGCATTGGCATATGTCTGGCGAAGTGGTTTTGATGACCTTGCTCGGCGGCATGGGAACCATTCTTGGTCCAGTGGTCGGCGCCGGTATTGTTGTTGGCTTACAAAATTACTTGGCCAATATTGGCTCCTGGAGCACCATTGCAACGGGATTCATTTTTGTAATTTGCGTCTTAGCTTTCCGTCGTGGAGTTGTTGGTGAAATCACTCATCTCTTTAAGAAAAAAAGCTGAATTAGTTTTTTCTTATTAGTATTTAGTACGGCGCTTCGGCGCCGTACTCATTTAAGTTTCGCAG
>NZ_NCFJ01000244.1:0-3719 GCF_002281105.1 Polynucleobacter sp. 35-46-11 | reverse complement strand
GTATTTTTCCGCAATCAGAAACTGCTCCTTGGCATAACGGCGATATACCGTTGCCGTCAAAATAAAGTCTGGATGGGTAATGATTTCTGCCTGGGCATCGTAATATCTTCCACGCTCATAGGCAATTAAACCTCGATAGTAATTCGCCTGAATATCACCCTCTGCAGCTAGAGCATCCAACTTATTCAAAATATTCAAAGCCGCTTTGCTATGACGAAGGACCTCATCCTCGGGCTCAATACACTTTGGATCACGGACACAAGCAATTGCAACTACCGTTTTGTCATGGGCGCGTTTATATTTTCTGTATAACTTTTTAGCCTCGCTTGCAGGGCCCACAAAAGGCTCAGAACCTGGATTAGCTTGTGCTGACTTTTGGGGTTTTGAAGGTGTGTCAACAGCAGAGGTTTTGGCATCTGATGCATATACATCACTGCCTATCGAGGCCACAAGGAGAAAGGCTAGACTGAAGGCTCTAAACAAGGCCTTACCTCGCTGTCTTATCCGAAGACGGGGTTACCTTAAGAGGTATCTCCATTGGAAGGGATTTTGGAGCGGCGTCTTTAGACAGAAATTGGGCAGGAGCGCGCAAATTTGGTGGGATCTCTTGAGCTCCCTTTGGCAAGCTATCAGGGACTTTTTCAACCGGCCTTACAACTGGCTTGGTTTCCTGTTTAGGCTTCTTGTTTAATACCGTGATTGAAATACGACGGTTCAATGGGTCCGCCAGATCTTCGGGATTCAGTGGGACCGTATTTGCAAAGCCAATCACTTGAGCAACCTGATTAGAATCCAAACCACCAGCGATCAACTCCCGACGGGCAACGTTGGCACGTTCTGTAGAAAGCTCCCAGTTTGTGTAACCTGTTTCACCGTTGCCGTATTTCACTGCGTCGGTATGGCCTTCAATACGGATTGGATTAGGAGTTTCTTTTAAGGATTTTCCAATGATGCGCAATAACCTTCTTGCGGATACGCTAGGAACAGAACCGCCACTACTAAATAAAGGCTTACCCTTCTCATCCACTACCTGGATACGCAAGCCTTCGGCATTGATATCCATAAATACCTGACCTTTGGAATTCTTTAGCTCTGGATCAGCGTCAATTTTCTTCTGGATATCTTCTTTGACAAGCTCATTCTTAGTCTTATCTTTACGGGCATTTTCAACATCCGTAACAGAAGAATCACTAATACGACGCTGTTCAGTATCGGCGTCTGCACGAGACTCTTCACCTACTGTTTTCGTAATATTGTCACCACCGCCCTTGATGATCCGCGTAGCATCACCGGAGCCTTGGCCACCAGATAGCGACACCCTCATTGGATTTTGAAAATAAGAGGAAATACCAGCGAGATCTCCTGCTGTTGTGGACCCCAAGACCCACATCAACAGGAAGAAGGCCATCATGGCCGTTACGAAGTCAGCGTAAGCAATTTTCCAAGCGCCACCGTGATGTCCGTGACCGCCCTTCTTAACGCGCTTGATGACAATAATCGGCGCGTCGTTCTTAGCCATACCGCTTATTTTCCTTTAACTGCTTTGGTACCCTCATCAAGCTCAGCAAACGATGGACGCTGGTAGCTAAAGAGTACTTTACGGCCAAACTCCACAGCTGCTGCAGGAGGGAAATTATTCAAACTGGCAATCAGAATTGCTTTGATAGCCATGTAGGCACGGCCATCGGCTTCTGCTTTTTGCTCTAGCACTTTTGCTACTGGCGAAACGAATGCATAGGCCAACAAAATACCTAAGAAGGTTCCCACCAGAGCTGCACCAATCAGCTTTCCTAACTCAGCAGGAGGCAAACCAATTGAGCCCATGGTGTGCACAACACCCATAACCGCCGCCACAATACCGAACGCTGGTAAGCCATCGCCTACGTTAGTCACTGCATTAACTGGTATGTGAGCCTCATGATGGTGCACCTCAAGCTCTTGCTCCATCAAGCTTTCGATCTGGATCACATCCAGTGATCCGCCCAGCATCATTCGTAAGTAGTCAGTAATAAAATCAACTAGGTGATGATCTTTCATTATCTCGGGATATTTCTCAAAGAGTGGGCTTGATTCCGGCTCCTCGATATCTCCCTCAAGCGACATCAATCCATCACGTTTGATTTTTTGCAAAATCTCAAACATCAAGCACAAAAGATCTAAAGACTTTTGCTTTACATTCTTTGCGTTCTTAAAAGCACCTCCCAAGGCTGAGAACATTTTCTTCAGATTGGTTGGGGTGTTTGCGGCAATCATCGTTCCTACAGCCGCACCAACAATAGTCAGAACCTCTGTTGGTTGCCACAGAACCATAATATGACCGCCATGGAGGGCATATCCCCCCAAGGCACAAGCCATCGCAATAATCCACCCAATTGGGATATTCATACTTCTATTTACTCAGTTTTATAGTTTTGAAAATAAGTTACTTTGTTGCAGTCTAGCAAACATTGCCTGGGCAGCGTTTAACAAGGTTTGGGCTCTAGTATAAGACGCAGTGGCTGCTGCCATGTCAGTATCTAAAAGTGCGGACTGAGCGGCCGCCATTTGAACCCCAAAAGCCGACATGGCTGATTTGGCATTGTCGACCTGGGCAGCTATCCCACCGCTACGCTGCTCGGCCATTGTTAACTGATCAAAAGAGGTATTTAGACCCGCGGATACCTGATCTGCTGTTTGGGTCGTTAAGCCCGTATTTTGGCCTTTTTCGTCCAAATAAGTGACAAATTTCTGAATATTGAGGTACATCTCACTATTTTCTGGGTAGGTCAAATCCCCGCCAGATCCAAATGCATCGGTAAATTTGACCCCAGACTCAACCATGACATTAGGCTCAATCTGGACTTGATTCACGGTATTCCCAAAAATCGGGTTGCCAGTAGCATCTTTAGCTGTCATTTGCTGTTTCATTGCAATCAAAATCTGCTCGGCCTGGACTTTTAAGGCCTTGTAATTCGTTGGATTTAAAGCGCCGCTCTGTGACTGAACAAATAGCTGCTTTAGGCTATTCATTTCATTCACTAGGCTATCCATTTGCGTTTGAGCATTGGCATGAGAGCTAGCTACAAAGTTTTGATTAGCCTTGAACATATCTAGACGTGAAATATCAAAATCTAAGCGCACACCTCTAGAAACCGCATAGGCGTTGTCCGAAGCCTGAGCATACTGCTTGCCAGTTGTTACCTTCCTATTCCAGGTCATAGCATCAGCTAAAGCATTGTCCATACCCTGTACGCCAGAATCTAAAACTTGATTTGAACTAAATCGAACTGTCATGACTTATCTCCTTAGTTCATGATGGATAAAAGGGTTGAGAACATTTGATTGCCTGCCTGTAGCACTTTCGTTGAGGCGGTGTAAAGCTGCTGGTATTTCAATAAATTGGCAGCCTCTTCATCCAAGTTCACACCGGATACAGAATCTCTTTGCGCCTTTAGATTGGCTAGGACAACTGAATCAGCTTTTTGCCCATTCTTCCAGGTTGCAACTTGAACGCCGACTTCGTTTACTAAGTTGGAGATTGAGCTACCAAATACGGCACTCATCTGTTGAGTGGCATTCGCCTTCTCAGAAGTAATGAGTGGCGTATTACCATTGTAGTAACTAGCAAAATTAGTAGGCGCTAGAGAGATAAAGTTAGCAGCACTAAAACCATAATTCACCAAAGGATTGCTCATGCCGCTGACCTTCACTTTCAGGCCATCTAAAGCTGTAGCAATAGT
>NZ_NCFJ01000243.1:0-3742 GCF_002281105.1 Polynucleobacter sp. 35-46-11 | reverse complement strand
GGCATACGAGTGTCATCAAATACGCACTGAGCACGCAACTTACCTGCACGCCATTGAGCAACGGCCTCAATAGGATTATTTACAGATGAATCGATATGGTTACCAACGAGCTGAACCGCAACTGCGCCACCTCCTTTGAAAGGCAAGTAGGTGAACTTAGCACCAGTTGCTTTCTCAAGCGCAACAGTAATAATTTGGTCTTCTTGCTTAGAACCAGTACCGCCCATGCGGAATTTACCAGGGCCAGCTGCTTTAGCTGCGGCAATATATTCAAGGGCATTTTTATAAGGCTTATCAGCATTGGTCCAGAGAACAAACTGGTCTAGAGCCAACATAGCTACCGGAGTAATTTCTTTCCAGTTAAAAGGAACGCCTGTTGCCATTGGGGTGGTAAACAGATTTGACAAGGTAATGATGATTTTGTTTGGATCACCCTTTGCATCCTTGATTGCCAGAAATCCTTCAGCACCCGCACCAGCAGACTTGTTGATTGGAATAATGGATTGCTTCATCAAGTTATGCTTAGTAACAATACCTTGAATAACACGAGCCATTTGGTCAGCACCACCACCAGGACCGGCAGGAATAATGAACTCAACTGGCTTGGTTGGCTCCCAAGCAGCAAAAGCAGGTGAAACAGCAACAGCACCGAGGGCTAATGCGGTGGAAATCAATGCCCCTTTTAACTTCATCTTCATGAACGCTCCTCCAAAAAATTTTTGAATACCAATATTACTTTGGCTTTTCTTTGTTGTGTAATGATTTTTGATCGATCCGGGCACAGATCTCTTGATTGGCATCAACAATATTTAAATCGATACCTAGGGCTTTCACTAGTTGAATTAGTAATAACCCTAATAAAAATTAGCAGTGAAATTGCTATCTGAACCGGTCCAAAAGCTTCTTGCTAACCTTATCGAGCTTCGTGGAATCTGAGATCAAGAACTGCAGTCCATTGGAGTCAGCTATTAGCAGTGTATTTCCGGCAATACGGCGAATATCTTCCTCACCTTTGAGGCGAATTCTGGTGGGGCCTCGGTCAGTTTCAATATCCCAAAGACTTGGAGTGGCAAAAGTAGACACTTTGGTGATCTTTTTAATCACGGGCATGAACTCACGAGCCGCCAACTCTTCCTTAATAAGAGCTAAGTCACCCTCAGGAATAGTCTTGGCATCATCAAACCAGCACAACTCTTTACCAGACTGGTCCATGATGGAGATTCCGGCCTCTGGCTCTGTAATTGGGAACGCCCTTACTGGAAAGACGCCAATGTGCGAAGTTCCCTGAGCATCTGTAAACACTAGACGACCAAGGGCATCACGCTCCAGAGTATAGGATTTTTGATGGTGACTCATACCTCTCCCCCGACATCTTTGGCAATAACTTGAAGTCGCTCTTCATCTATTTCATTTTGATTCTCATCAATGCTCTCGCCAATCGCACCACCTTCAACCAGTTCTGCAGCGTGGCGAAGTTGCGCTTGATACAAAGCGTAATACGCACCCCTTGCATCCATCAACTGATCATGTGATCCGATCTCCACAATCTCTCCCTTATCTAGCACTACTAAGCGGTCAGCTTTTCGAAGAGTAGAAAGGCGATGAGCAATCGCAATCGTCGTGCGACCTTTCACCAGATTATCCAAGGCGCGCTGAATTTCTTTTTCAGTTGTAGTGTCTACCGATGAGGTTGCTTCATCCAAAATCAAAATGCTTGGATTAATTAAAAGCGCACGCGCAATTGAGATACGTTGACGCTCTCCACCAGAAAGAGATTGGCCACGCTCACCTACCAAGGAGTCGTAACCCAGCGGTAAGCGCAGAATAAATTCGTGAGCATGTGCAGCGCGCGCCGCTTCAATAATTTCTTCGCGCGAAGCATCTGGTTTTCCGTACGCAATATTTTCTGCAATCGTGCCAAAGAATAAGAAGGGTTCTTGCAGTACCAAACCAATGCGCTTGCGATAGTCCGCAATTCCGATGCTACGAATGTCGCGCCCGTCTAATGTGATGGCGCCTGAACTCACATCATAGAAGCGGCAAATCAAATTCACTAGCGTGCTCTTGCCTGAACCGCTATGGCCCACTAAACCAATCATTTCACCTGGAGCAATATCCAGATCAATCCCCTTAGAAACGGCCCGGTTGCCATAACGGAAACCCACGCCCCTTAAGGAGAGTTGACCCTTCACTTGCCCCAATGGCGCTGGATTGATTGGCTCGGGAACACTGGAAACATGATCCAAGATATCAAAAATACGTTTGGCACCAGCAGCAGCTTTTTGGGTATGCGAAACAATACGACTCATGGAATCTAATCGAATGTAAAAGCGTCCGATATAGGCCAAGAAAGCGATCAACACACCTACTGTCACTTTTTGATGAGCCACCTGCCAAATACCAAAACCCCACACTACCAAGAGGCCAGTTTCAGTTAATAGCGTAACTGTTGGCGAGAACAAACCCCATACTCGATTAACGCGATCATTAATTTGCAAATTGTGCTTATTCGAATCTACAAAACGTTTGAGCTCGCGTTCTTCTTGAGCAAAAGCCTTGACAACCCGAATGCCTGGAATCGTATCCGCCAAAATATTAGTCACTTCAGACCAAATGCGATCAATCTTTTCAAAACCAAAACGCAGCTTATCTCGGACCACATGAATCATCCACACAATAAATGGCAACGGCGCGAGAGTTACTAATGCCAACAAGGGGTCAATCGAAACTAAAATTGCTGCAGTCATCGTGATCATGATCACATCGGTCGCAAAGTCCAAAGCGTACAAAGATAAAAATACGCAGATGCGATCCGTCTCAGCTCCAATACGCGCAATCAAGTCACCAGTTCTTTTGCCGCCAAAATACTCCAAAGATAATTTCAGCAAATGCTCAAAAGTGGTATTGCGTAAATCTGCCCCGATACGCTCACTCACCAATGCAAGTAAGTATGTTTTCCACCAACCCAAACCCCAGGCTACGACAGCGGCAACAAATAAAGCAATGAGATATTTGCTTGCTAAATTGAAGTCAATCGGATTACCTTTTTCATATGGGATCAATACGTGATCCATTAAAGGCATCGTCAAGTAAGGCGGGATCAAAGTGGCGCCGGTTGAGAGCAAAGTCAGAAAAAAACCCAATAAAAGCTCTTTTTTATAGGGGCGCGCAAAACGCCACAGCTTAAATAAGGTCAAAGTAGATGGCGGAGCATCATCTTCAGGATCGCAGGTGGGGCAAGCTTCTGAATTGGCTGGCTTTGGACTCAAACAAACTGGACAAACCTGTTTATCGTATTCAGAAGCCTCAGAATCCTTGACGATCTGGGCACCAGCCATGAACTGCTTATAGGCACTCTGAAGACGCAATATTTGAGGATTAACAGCCAAAGTAAAGCGCCAAAGCCTCAGCAAAGAGACCTCAGACTCCAATTTCAGATAACCCACTCCAGCGTGATCTCCCTGGAGAAGATGGGCTCCAGAGCTAATCGGCCAAAATTCTGAGTGGGTGCCATCTGTCCAAAATAGCCCTGACGGGATCAAGCAAAGAAGGCTTTTTTCAAAGCGCATCATGTCGTCAAGATCCAGCTCAACCCATGCCAGTATGGAATCCAGCCCTTTTACCGGGGACTGATCGGCCTCTAATGCAGCAACCCATTGAATGGGTACAGAGGGTACGGATGGGGAAATGTCTGGCTTCATTAGTCCTAAAAGTATAGTGGAGCTAGGTTTCTAAGATTTAA
>NZ_NCFJ01000242.1:0-3746 GCF_002281105.1 Polynucleobacter sp. 35-46-11 | reverse complement strand
TTTGGCAATAGGGACTCCAAAGCGCGCATCTGGCGTAGAGATGCGAAAGTCACAGCAACTCGCGATAGCAAGTCCGCCGCCGACTGCCATCCCATCAATGACAGCGATGGTGGGCATAGGCAACATGGCTAATGGAGCGAGGTAGTCGTCAATTCCTTCCTCATAGCGAATACCATCCTCACCAGATGTAAAGCTGGCGAACTGGGCAATGTCACTACCAGATACAAAAGATTTACCACCAGCACCACGCAGAATCACCACCCGCACTGCAGAGTTCTTGGTCAGATCTTGGCAAATGGTCTTTAGGCTTTGATACATCTGGGCAGTCATGGCATTGCGCGCAGCTACATGATCAAAGGTAATCAATGCCATACCATTACGAAGCTCTAAATGAACTTCGGCAAGTGACGGCGTTTTGGAAGCTTTGGTATTAGCCATGAAATTGATCAATGAAGCCCAGTAAGTAGGTGCACAACAAGGTCTCTCTATTTGTTTTATATTGATGGCTATTATTAGCACTTTATTCTAAACATAAAAATAATTGAGACAAAATGAACGCTTCAAATAGCAAACCCCTGCCACTGGCAGGAGTTCGAGTGCTTGATGTGAGTCAAGTCATGGCGGGCCCCTACTGCTGTATGTTGCTTGCCGACCTGGGTGCAGATGTCATCAAAATTGAACCTCCAGGTACAGGTGACCAAACTCGTGGCGCCATGGGATTCAAGATGAAAGGTTCAGATAGCATGGGCTTTCTGAATATGAATCGTAATAAACGTAGCGTTACTCTCAATCTGAAAACTGACGCTGGCAAAAAAGTCTTCTTTGAATTAGTGAAGACTGCAGACATCTTGGTAGAAAACTATCGACCTGGGGTTATGAAAAAACTCGGCATCGATTACCAAACACTCAAAGATATCAACCCAGGTTTGGTCTACGCTAGCATCTCTGGATTTGGTCAAACAGGTCCATGGGCTGACCGCCCAGGTTTTGATTTGATGGCACAGGCCATGTCTGGCGTCATGAGTGTTACCGGCTATCCAGATGGTCCTCCAGTAAAAGCTGGTGTGCCTGTTGCCGATATTGGTTGCGCCCTCTTTGCAGTCTATGGAATTCTGTCTGCTTACATTGCTAAAATTAAATCCGGTGAGGGTCAATTCATTGACGCATCTCTATTTGATTCTGCGCTGGCATTCTCCATCTGGGATACAGCCCAGTACTGGGGAACTGGTGTTGAACCCTACAAGCTTGGTACTGCCAATCATATGAGCGCACCCTATCAGGCCATGAAGGCCTCTGACGGCTACTTTGTCATGGGTGCTACTAATCAAAAACTATGGAAACTGCTCTGCGACAAAATTGGGCGCCCTGAATTATTTGAAGACCCACTGTTCAGAACCAACCCACTCCGTTTAGCCAATCGCTTAATACTAGCGGCTGAACTTGAAAAGACTTTCGTTACTAAAACCAGTGAAGAGTGGGTTGATCTCCTGCTAGCGGCTGGCATCCCAGCTGGGCCAATTAATACTTATCCTCAGGCGTTTGATAGCGAGCATGGCAAGCATCGCAAGATGCGTATGGAAATCGATCATCCAATTGAAGGCAAGGTTCCGAACATTGGATTCGCAGTCAAGATGATGGGGACTCCACAGCAGGTATCTAGACATCCCCCACTGCTTGGGGAGCACACCAATGAGGTGCTTCAGGAATTGGGTATTGCCGGTGATGAACTGAAATCACTAGAAGATGGCGGCGCTTTCGCAGCCTGAGTTACCAACGCATTCAGATAAAAGAAATAGGCTCCCAGGAGCCCATTCTCTATTACTTAATCAGCGACCTAAACACAACGGGACTTCATTAGGCACCATCTGAATTGGCGATTGGAGGAGCCTCAAATGGGTCTTTGATTGGTTGAGCAGGTGGGGCTTTTTTAGATTTTGTTCCAGGCATCAGCTCAAAGTCTGGAGTAAAGGTTGTCATCGTGCTTCGCAATTGATCAAATGCTTTGCGATCACCCTCAAATTTAGCTTTTCCTTCGGCTTGGAGTTTTTCAAAGGTAGTTTGACCGCCCATGACTTTCTCTAAGTCGCTACGGTTCACGATGATAGTCAGGTTGGGGTTTTTATCCTGATAGCCTTTGATATTAGTTAGCGCAGAATTACTCATCTCGATTACAAACTTTTCACCATTATCTGGGGTGTCGAGATTAATAGTGAACTTCATGCCGGCAGCTTTTTTGCTATCCATGCTGATCGCTAAGGCATTGAGCCACAACTCAGTAGTCATTGCTCTGATCATGTCAGGGCCATTAGTCTTTGGCGATGCTCCAGAAGGCATACCATGACGAAGTTCGTAGGCAGCGCCCAAGAAACTATTACGCACACTTGGACTTTCTTTTTGATAACCAATTTGTTCAAAAATATCTGCTAGCAAATCTTTAGCTGCTGTGTTGTTTGGTTCTGCATAAACCAATTTATTCACGATCTCCATTGCTTCACGGTATTTACCTTGTTTATAGAGCTGCTTACCCTTTGCCATGATCTTGCCGGCACCACCCATCATCTCGACATACAGCGGTGCAGAATCTTTTGGTGATAAGGGAATCAAAGTAGCAGGATTAGCATCCCAGTAACCTAGGTAACGATTGATCACCGCACGACTGTTGTGCTCCTCTGAGCCATGGTAGCTATGCGCTGCCCACTGAGACTTTAAGCTCTCTGGCTGCTTGTAAACGTTATGCACTTCATTGATCGTGACGCCATTGTTCGCCAAATGCAGAACTTCATTATTCAAGTGGGCGTAACTATCGCGCTGAGTACGCATGACTTCCTGCACGCGATCATTGCCCCAGCGTGGCCATGAATGGGAGGCAAACATGACTTGCGCCTCAGTGCCATAGCGATATAGGGCATTATTAATATTCTTAGACCATGCCAAGGCATCGCGCACTAAAGCACCACGCAAGGTATAGATGTTATGAATGGTGCCGGTAATATTTTCAGCAGCCCAGAATGCCTTCATCTGCGGGAAATAAGTATTCATCTCAGCCGGAGCCTCTGTACCTGGCGTATTTTGAAATTCCATCTCCACGCCATCTACTGTCATTTTTTCAAATGGCTCATTAATGAGAATGGTAGGTTCAATTAAGCCGAGATTGCCTGCGGCTGTATTTTTACCAATGGATTGATCAACGTGACCAAATGGGCTGCGTGGCAATAAAACACCGTACTGAAAATACAGACGGCGTGTCATGGCATTGCCTGCGTATACGTTCTCTGCAACAGCATGATCCATAAAGCCAGCCGGAGCAATGATCTTCACCTTTCCGCTCTTTACATCAGCCTCATCAACCACGCCACGCACACCGCCAAAGTGATCGGCATGGGAGTGGGAATACACCACCGCAACAACTGGACGCTTACCTAGCTTCTCGTTAACTAATTCCAAAGCTGCTCTTGCAGTCTCTTTGGAGGTCAGTGGATCAAAGACAATCCAACCGGTATTGGTTTTAACAAAACTAATATTGGATAAGTCAAAGCCGCGTACTTGATAAATCTTTCCTGGGACGACTTCATAGAGACCATAACCCATATTGAGAATGGCTTGGCGCTGTAAAGATGGATGAACGCTATCAAAATCCTTGCCCTGCAATAAGAACTCATAGCTACCCATATCCCAGGCTACGTTACCTGCATCTGCCATGATGGTTTTATAAGCAGGGGCAGCAATAAATCCTCTCTTGGATTCTT
>NZ_NCFJ01000241.1:0-3773 GCF_002281105.1 Polynucleobacter sp. 35-46-11 | reverse complement strand
TTAGCGGCATCTTTAGTTGCTTGTCGTTGCGCATCATCAAAATAGGCGGGGACAGTAATAACTGCACCAACGATGTCATCATTCACTGAGTCTTCAGCCAATTGACGCAAACGTGCCAGAATTTCTGCAGATACTTCAATAGGACTTTTATCACCAGCCACTGTGCGTAACTTCAACATGCCCGGCTCGTCTACAAAGTCATAAGGAGTACTTTCAATGTTTTCTACATCGACGATACCGCGACCCATAAAACGCTTGACAGAAACAATCGTGTTCTTAGGATCAGAAACAATGCTTTCAATTGCCTCAAAGCCGGCCTGAGTTCTACCATTAGGCAAGTAACGTACTACCGAGGGAAGTAATTCTCGCCCCTCTGAATCGGGAAGCACTTTAGGCAATGCATCTCGCACAATCGCCACCAAGGAATTGGTGGTGCCCAGATCAATGCCCACCGCAATCCGACGCTGATGCGGTGCAAGAGACTTACCAGGTTCGGAGATTTGTAATAAGGCCATGGGGACTAGAGTGTAAAGCTATACCAAGGCTGAGATAGCATCATCTAGCTCAAGCGCAAACTTATCAATAAACAGCAGGCCTCTCAGTAACTCGGCAGCACGCTCATAGTTCTTAGCTCCATCAATCGCTTGTGTGATTTCAGCCAAGGTATCTCGTTTGGATTCTTCAACTTCTTCAGCTAAAGCTTCTAATGCGCTAATGTCCTCATCATGATCTTCAAGATATTCACGCCACTCCATTTGCTTCATTAAGAAAGCGGCTGGCATAGCAGTATTCGTTTCTAAGCGAGCATCCACATTATGAAGCTGGCAAAGATAAAGGCCGCGCTGAACGGGGTTCTTGAGAGTCTGAAAGGCTGTGTTAGCTAAGGTAGCCATTTGCATGGCCAAACGTTGCTCGGTATCGCTACCACGTGCATGGCGATCCGGGTGCACCTCTTTTTGAATTGCTAGATAAGCTTGATCTAATGCAGACAAATCCAAATTGAATTGCTGATCTAAACCAAAGAAACGAAAGTAATCGTCAGACGCGGAAGGATTCACCACAACCACACTCATCTTTTACATTCGGATTCTGAAACTTAAAGCCTTCGTTCAAACCTTCGCGCACAAAATCTAATTCAGTGCCATCTAAGTAGGCCAAACTCTTGGGATCAATAAAAATGGTGATGCCATTGGATTCAAACTTCGTATCCTCTGGAGCTGCCTCATCCACATACTCCAGTTGATAAGCCAAGCCAGAGCAACCTGTCGTGCGAACACCTAAGCGCAAGCCACAACCTTTTCCACGCTTTTCCAAATTGCGCTGTACGTGCTTTGCTGCTTTATCGGTCAAGGTAATTGCCATGATGAATGCCTCTTTATCTTTACTTGGCTGGATGCTTTTCTTTGTAATTAGCCACTGCTGCCTTGATGGCATCCTCAGCCAAGATAGAGCAGTGGATTTTTACAGGCGGCAAAGCTAACTCTTCCGCAATTAAGGAGTTCTTAATCTCCAAAGCTTGATCCAAAGTTTTACCTTTAACCCACTCAGTTACTAATGAGGAAGATGCAATGGCAGAGCCGCAGCCATAAGTCTTGAATTTGGCATCTTCAATGACACCCTGATCATTTACACGGATTTGTAATTTCATGACGTCGCCACAAGCTGGCGCACCGACCATGCCAGTACCCACTTGGTCGTCGCCCTTCTCAAAAGAACCGACGTTGCGGGGATTTTCATAATGATCAATTACTTTGTCGCTATATGCCATGGTATTTCCTCGTTATTTCTTTTATCTATTGTTTAGCTTAACTATCTTCAATACGATTTAGTGCGCCGCCCACTGGATAGTACTGAGATCAATACCATCCTTAAACATTTCCCAAAGCGGGGAGAGCTCACGTAACTTCGCAATTTTCTCTTTCACTAATTTGATTGTGAAATCCACTTCTTGCTCTGTAGTAAAACGTCCCAAGGTAAAACGAATTGAGCTGTGAGCCAATTCATCATTACGACCAAGCGCACGCAGTACATAAGAAGGCTCTAAAGATGCTGAAGTACATGCAGATCCAGATGAGATAGCCAAATCTTTCAATGCCATCAGCATCGATTCACCTTCAACATAGTTAAAACTAATATTGAGGTTATGTGGAACACGATCATCCATGTCGCCGTTGACATAGACCTCTTCAATATCTTTCAAGCCAGTCAGCAAGCGATCGCGCAATGCACGAATGCGCGCGTTCTCTTCAACCATTTCGATGCGAGCAATACGGAAGGCTTCGCCCATACCTACGATCTGGTGAACTGCTAAAGTACCTGAACGCATACCGCGCTCATGTCCACCACCGTGTATTTGCGCTTCAATACGGATACGGGGTTTGCGACGAACAAACAAAGCGCCAATCCCTTTTGGACCATAAGTTTTATGAGCAGAAAAGCTCATTAAATCTACTTTAGTTTTCTCCAGGTCGATTTCTACTTTGCCAGTAGCTTGCGCTGCATCCACATGGAATATCACACCACGGGAACGGCACAATTCACCAATGCGCGGAATATCTTGCACCACACCAATCTCGTTATTGACATACATCACCGAAGCCAGGATGGTGCCCGGTTTCATAGCCGTTTCAAGCTGAGCAAAATCAATCAGTCCATCTGGCAAAACATCTAGATAAGTTACTTCAAAACCTTCGCGCTCGAGCTCACGGCAAGTATCAAGGGTGGCCTTGTGCTCAGTCTTCACAGTAATGATGTGATTGCCGCGCTCTTTATAAAAGTGAGCAGCACCTTTGAGTGCCAGGTTAATACTTTCAGTAGCGCCACTAGTAAACACAATCTCTCTTGGATCTGCATGAACTAGCTGAGCAACTTCTGAACGCGCCCACTCAACGGCTTCTTCTGCAGCCCAACCATAGGCATGACTGCGAGATGCTGCATTACCAAACTGCTCGCGCAAGTACGGCAACATCTTGTCCACTACACGCGGGTCAATCGGCGTAGTAGCTGAGTAGTCCATGTACACCGGGAAGTGTTTAGGGCTAAACATGGGTATCGGCTGCTGAGGAATCTCTTGTGGTGCGTTCATTTTTTTACTTATCGATTAATAGACTAAGAAGTTAATCTCTTAACTTTGCTGAGCCAGGTTAAAAACAGAATTTACGAGAGGTCGCTTCGGAGCGGCTTCTTTTACTGCTGCAACTGCTGATGATGGCTTTTCAGCCTTGGCACTTTCAGTCTTGATTTTCTTGGGGCGCAAATCGTGCAAAACGATTCCACGTCCAGATTGCTGCTGCACTAAATCACGTAAAGAGACGGAACTGAGGTACTCCACCATCTTGGCATTGAGGTTAGACCATAGATCATGAGTCATGCAACGGCCATGGCTTTCTTCATCACTATGGCAATTCCCTTTGCCGCCACATTGGGTTGCGTCTAAGGGCTCATCCACGGCAACAATGATGTCTGCCACACTAATTTCTTCAGACTTGCGGGCCAGGGTGTAACCACCGCCAGGACCACGAGTGCTATCAACAATATTGAAACGGCGTAATTTGCCGAACAATTGCTCTAAGTAAGACAGGGAAATCTTCTGCCTTTGGCTAATTCCAGCCAAAGTTACAGGCCCGTGCGTCTCGCGCAGGGCTAAGTCAATCATTGCGGTTACTGCAAAACGGCCTTTGGTTGTAAGTCTCATATGTCACCTTGGTAATGGATTGTTATGGACAGCTAACAGTCGGGCGGGTAATACCCGACCATTCCACTCAACTTTACCA
>NZ_NCFJ01000240.1:0-3780 GCF_002281105.1 Polynucleobacter sp. 35-46-11 | reverse complement strand
GCTCATGTGAAACAACTATTTTTTAGATTATTTTTTTACTAGCTCACTGTATGAGCCTGACTATTAATAATCTCTTATTAAGCCCCATTTTGGAGAAACTGATGAAATATCTACTCACCCTCTTTTTGCTTGCCCAAGCAGCCCTTTATGCCCAAAAGAGCTTTGCTCAAGTTATGAATTTAGACAATTCGCCTTACAACATGCAAAACAGCCAATACAACATGGAGAACTCGCCCTATAACATGCGCAATAGTCCATACAACATGGACAACAGCCAATACAACATAAATTCAAAGAATGGGGTTTATGACAACTCAGGCAACAGAATAGGCTACGAAGTTAAAGCGCCTAGTGGCGTAACAAACTACTTTGACAATAGCGGCAACAGGATTGGCTACACACCTTCTAAGCGATAACCCATGCTTACAAGTGCAATTATTCTTAGCATTGTGTTACCAATGCAAATTTCCATAACTAACCCCAGGTTTGAACTCTTTGTTGTCAAGGCAACAATTGATGCGGCTGTTCTTGTTGGATTTCCAGCCTCAAAAGCGGCAAGGAAATATGCCTTGAAAGCTCAATCTCCTGATTATTTGATGACTGAGGCACATTTAACCGTTAACCCAGTTGAATGGCGAAAACTTTACTTTAGAAAGTTCTTTTCTTAATAGGCTCATTTCATGAGCCAGTGCAGTAATATTGGGCTATAAAAACCAATAGAAAGCCATCATGGGTGACGTAGAGAGATTGCACAAAATCAAGTACATGATTCAGGCACGCCAATGCGTTCCTCTTAATGACTTCCTTAATGAACTAGAAATATCCAAAGCTACATTCAAAAGAGATTTGGAATATCTGCGTAGCAGAATGAATGCCTCCATTATTTACGACCGCTTCAAAGGTGGCTACTGTTTTGATGGACAAAGCATTGGTGAAAAGATTGAGTTACCTGGCTTATGGTTTTCCGAGAAAGAGGCCACCGCACTTGTTCTTATGCAGCACCTTCTCTCGGGCTTAGATAAGGGCGGTTTAATTGAACCTCATATTGCTCCACTTACGTCGATCATTGATGGCATTCTAGGGCAGAGCAATACACCAGCCAAGGAACTACGCAAAAGGTTAAAGGTTTTTGGAATGGATGCCCGTAAAGGGTCTATTGAGAATTTTGAGGAAATTGGCAGCGCCCTACTCAAGCGTAAGCGTCTTGTAATCACTTATTACGCACGGGGCACTAATAAAACAACTGAGCGCGAAATATCTCCACAACGGCTTATCTTTTATAGAGACAACTGGTATTTAGATGCCTATTGTCATTTACGCAAAGCTCTGCGTAGCTTTGCGCTTGATGGAATTAATAGAGTAATTTTTACCGATACCAAGGCCGATGAAATTTCAGAAAAACAATTGCATGAGCATTTTGCAGAGAGTTACGGCATCTTCTCTGGTAAGGCTAGTCAAAGGGCAAAGCTAAAGTTCTCCCCCGAAAAAGCAAGATGGGTGAGTACGGAGACTTGGCATGGGCAACAAGTTGGGTCCTTTGATAAAGAAGGTAATTATCTGCTGGAGTTTGATTACAACCAAGATCCTGAATTAGTAATGGATATATTGAAGTACGGATCAGGGGTGGAGGTGCTTGCCCCAGCATCTCTTCGCAAAAAGATTAAAGAGGAGCTGGGTAAGGCATTACAGCACTACTAATGAACCTTAATCAACATTATTAGCAGTTAAGAACATCGATTTTTGCAATGATACAAAGAAGTCCTGATAGGGCTTAGGATCAGTTACTGGCACATTGTTATATTGAGCATTGGCTCGAACAATCATATTCTTCCCCGATGCACCTGGCCTCACAGAGACGGTCATACGCAAAGCGTACCCACTTAATTTTGTTGCAGAGACACTTCCTAAATCCAAATCCGCCTTATCAATGACAAAACCTAGATCTTGAAGAGTTGCGATGGTTGATCGCATCGTCTTTGCCTTATCGGTGGTATCGAATGACCTAGATTGAATAGCTCGCAACTCAACAGAAGTCTGTCCATCAGTAGCAGAATCTAGGACACGATCTTTCATCGTTGCATTACAGCCTGCTATTAACGTCATAGCTGAAATAGCAAAGATTAATAACGTACGACTTTTATATTGTTTATTCCACATTTTGTGCCTGCAAGAAGATAGATTTTGATAGCTTGTCAAAGAATTCTTGGTAGATTTCGGGATCGTTTATTCCTTCTATCTTTGATAGAACACCTTTTTGATTCCAGACCAGCCTTTGAAAGGTAACTCGTACTACATATCCACTGGGAGCTTCTACGGGTTGGCTGAACTTAACCTGCTTACCCGTTTTTGTTGTGACATCCACTTGAATTGGGTTGTTTGTAACTGCAGGTTTTGTAACTAAAGAAGCTCTAATTTTTTGATCTTTGTCGTAGTTGGTTTGTACCCGAAATAGCGCTGCCATTAAGATTGCGCCTGCAATCTGGCCACTATCTGTTGCGTCTCTATTTTTTGAGGCAACGATTACACCAAGCGGCATATTAGATTCGTCTAAATTAAACCCCATGTCTTGCAGTACATTATTGGAAGCCGTTAAAAGCTCCTTCTCACTCTTAATGTCGTACTTTCTAGATTGAAGTTGTCTATTAGCAAGAGTATCGGGCTGAAATTGCAAGGCTTCAGTCGGTATTTGTGTAGCACAACCTGCAAGCAAGCTAAGTACGCACAAACTGACAATCAGTTTTTTCATCACTGCTACCTTAGAATTTAGAGGTGTTGTAAGCAAAGTCTCGAACCATTCCCTTTTCATCAAATTTGATGACGATGGTCAGGGTCTTTTGAGTTCTGCTTACTGCAGCCTTATTGTCTGCAGGCAACCAAAAGAAGCGGGCGCCACTTGAAGTGCTAACCATTCCTTCCGTTGAGACCTTGTCGTACACCCATACTTCACGCCTTTTATCGTCAGTAGTAACCATATTGGGAGACCCGAGTACACCGACAACATCAGCTGAGCTCATCCCAACCTTGATCTCTTTTTGCACTTTTCCAATTGAAAGATTGTCGCCCTCACCCTTGGCAGCATTCATATCCTTTTGCTGTTCGGCTAAGGATGTTGGATAGCAGCCCGCTAATCCAACCGTGATTAGAGAGGTAATTGCTATGGTAGAGATGAATTGATTCATATGGGTTTCTGTAAAGGAGATAAAAATGGGGGCTCAGAGCCCCCGTATTGTTGATTAGAACTTGTAGCCTAAGCCGACTAGCAAGTTGTAAGCATTGGCGTTTGAAGTTACAGATGAGGTCACGGTATAGCCCGCAACTGTGCCTGTAGAGCTAGCAGTTTGATTGCCATAGCTCATATAGTTAAATTCACCAAATCCATATAGACCGCCTGTGATGATCTGTTTATATCCAAGACCTAGTGAATAGCCCGTGTAATTTGTATTGGTTGAACTTGAACCAAAGGTATCCTTAACAGTAGCGCCTGTATATCCAACTTTTCCATATAACAAACCATCCGTTCCGATTGGCGTTGCTGGTGACAAGAAGATGTTGTATGAGTTTTCCTTGTTGTACTGTCCGTTACCCAAAGATGTTCCTAAAACGCTCCCCGAATAATTTGCTTTTTGACCTGCGATAGGTGAATACTCTGCACCAATACCTAATAAGAAATCCTTCGTAATTGCGCCCATATAACCAATAGTTACAACACCAGTAAACCCGTTTGAATTGCTAATGGATGTATTGATGGGGGCTGAACCTACGCCTACAACTGTAAAGTTA
>NZ_NCFJ01000239.1:0-3798 GCF_002281105.1 Polynucleobacter sp. 35-46-11 | reverse complement strand
ACTCCTCTACGGCTAGAGAGAATTCTCTCGCAGAGTTTGGTGACACTATTACCAATAAATGACCTCTTAGACCATCCTCAGAAACATCTATTTCTATACCAGGCCAAGCTTGCGCTTCGCCACCCAATAAACTTTCAATCCTTGCAAACTGATCAAGATCAAAAACATTATGGTTGGTGATCGCAATAATCCTTACATCTGTCGATAAAATAATTTCACAAAATTTCTCAGGAGAAATTTCTCTTGTGAGTGCATCCCCTGACTTAGATTTTTTGGTATGCGTATGTATGTCAATTTTCATGAGAATAGAACCTTTTTGCAAACACAATAACTACATGCATAACTTCCTATTGACGGCGCTTATTATGAAAAATCCTTTAAAACAACTAGCCTCTCATGTTAAGCATAATCCAATTTACCAATTCTTATAGTATTTATATAGGATCTGTTTGATGCCCCCTCTTCCTCATTACCCCATATCTAGTCGCATCCCACGCGTGATCTTCGGTATCCGTATCCACGTCTTCGGGATTCAATGAATCTGGTGGTAGTTGGGGGATGGTTCTGATCCAATGCTTACAGGTTGAGAAAATCTTGAGCCTATCTTCAGCTAATAGCCGGATGATCTCTTGAGCACCATTCACTCTGCTTCTGGGGGCGTTATAAGCCTCGCTCCATTTGACCCCTTTATCCCTAAAGATTTGCCCTATTGATCGCTCTGCTCCGATCTTTGAAAAGATGGAAGGGTCTGCTTGATTCATGCGGTATTCATAACCAAGTCGTTGGTCATGAATTTCTATCTTTTTGATCTTCTCCGCCACAACCGTTGCATCCTCTCTGGTGCCCGTGTTTTCTTTATCGCCATATCCATAGAGTTCTCTCCATAGGTAATAGACCCCATCATTAGATAGCGCAAACCAATAGACGGCATATGGCCTGGCATATCCCCAATCCATGGATCGCCATACTTTCCAGGTTGCTGGAATTGCAAAGGGCTCAATGACGTGTTTAGATGGCTGCCATACACCTTCAAGGAAACTTCCCACGTGGATATCCCAATCTCCCTCTAACCAAGCTCTGCGTCTGTTTGGATCGCTTAGCGACTCTAGACTCATCAGGTAGTTCGGGTCGTTTTTGAGAAGGTGAGTGTTCTCATAAATTGTCGAATGAATCCGCACTCTGGGTAACGCGCCCTCTCGCCTAATGATCTGACCAGCGGGAATAGCTCCAATCTGAAATCTCTCCTTTACTGATGCATGCCCCACACCAAATGGATTACATGTTGCCCTCACCATCCTTGGCATTCCAGGATGAGATGACCGGCAAGTCGAATGCATTGCTTCATAGAAAGACAGATTGCGCCAGTTGGTAAGTTCTTCGAACCCTAGCCATGGGTATTCATGGCCATGGTAGTTCCAGTAATCATCTTCATTAGCCCCATACCGAAAGTACAGCATCTCTCCAGTGGGCCACTTCCAGACATAATCAGATTCATTGAACTTGGCACCTGGGAAGATTTGATAGAACCAGCGCTTACTCTTAGCCACTACGTCTGCTAGCTGCGGATAGGTAAGGCGAAAGAGTGTGCCGCGCCAATGATCCCCGAAGCCTCTACCTACATGTTGGGCATAGCTCATGAGTAAGGTATCGGTCTTACCCCCACCTCTAGTACCTTCAAGCAATACTTCATACACTGGGCATGTCAGAAACAAAGTCTGACTACCGGGCAATGGCGCCCAGATGGTTTTCATTGGTTTTATTTACTTCACTAGTGTTTTGCTTGGGCTGCTTGCTCCCACTCATCGATGCTCATAGCGCTTGGCACGACAAGAACTCCACTTTGTAGGGGTGCACCGTCTTTACCGGTGTGCTCAATAGCTGATAAGCGTGGATGTACGTAAGGTGCAGCGTGCCTTCCTACGGTGGCGGCCATGTTCAAAAGCTTAATGCGAGCTTCATCTGCTAATGCTTTATCGCCAAGCTCCCCTTCTTGAACGTTGCCAGCTTCTTCGTATAGCTGGTGCATTACCTTCATCATGACTTCTAGAGGTGTTATCCCTTGGGTAGCAACAGCCTCAGCGATCTGGCGGGTACGCTTAGTTAGGCTGCCGGTCTTGCGACCAGCCCCCGGCCTTTTCCCACCTTTTGATTTCTTTTGATTGTTTTCAATCATGGGGTGACAGCTGGTTCTTTGATGAGCTTCAAAAGATGGGGTTGCAATGCGACTGAATCACCAAGGGGTTCATCAAACTCGATGATGATTCTTTGGAATAAGTCATGACGGCTTTGGGCTCCGCGATGTTTGACCACGGTACCTACGCGCCCACTTGGGGTCTTCACCTTTGATCCAATGGGAAAGTCTTCCATGTCTAGGCGATCAATGACTCCAGCTATGGCGTGATTAACTTGCATTGGACTTCTCCTTGGTTTCTGCGCGCTCTTTTCGCTTGCGTAGTTCGGTAAATATTCGGGTTTTGAAGGATTCGTAGCTTTCAGAGCCCTGAGCCTTCATTGCCAGCTCCCTGCCTTTGGCGTCTATGCCTTCATTGGTTTTCCACCAAGCGTCTTCGTCTGCGCTCGCGGCTTCCGCCTTCTTGCGCGCTCCTTTGAGTATTGCCAGGACATAGCCAGCATTGATGGGGGTTGGGTTTGAGACCTTCATACGCGTTTCCTTAGCTGTGGCGATAGCTTCTGCCACTTCATCTTCGGTTACCCCGAGATTGACGATGTCGCGTATGCGGTAGTCGTCTACGGCAATAGCTCTGCCCTCCCTGCTGATCATGGCTGCAAAGCTTTTGTATTTTTCGATACGCCCCTGAAAAACTTTTTCTTCGTCTGTGGGCGTGGGTGGTCCTTGGGGAATTTTTTCCTTTTCACCCCCATTGTTTTGTTTGCCTGGTGTATGGAGATTGGTTACTGGTGACTGGTGTTTAGTGTCTGGTGAGCAATGCGTTCGCATTGCGGTCGCATTGCGAACGCATGCATTACTTGGGGTGATTTCTGGCTGAGGCTCGTCTGATGGGAGTGGCTGCCATCTGCCTTCCGCGCTCCGTCTGGCTTTGAGTTGCTTATCCTTGAAGCGGGCTATTTCATGGTCACAGCGCTCTTGTCTCCAGCCATCATCAGTGAGGGTAAAAAATTCATTGAGGACAGATACAACTGCATTTTTTTCTTCTTTTGATCGCGCGTTGATCAATCTTTGCACTAACTTGATCTCGTTAGGTAGCGGTTTTTCTGTGGCGTAGTACTTTCGGATGAGGCGACTGTAGGTTGCATCCTCTATGAATGTAAGATGCGCAGTCGCCTCTGCATAATCTCCAATGTGATGCTCGTAGTAATTCATCTTGATCTGTCTCCGTGTAGTTCTTTTTCTTGCGCGCAATTTTTTTTGCAAGAGATGAATCTAACAATCGGAAAGCGTATCGTCAAACGCGTTTTTTCTGAATTTTTCTTTAATTTATTTATTCATCAATTCTCTGTAATCCATGTTTGAGATATTCGTGAGAATGAATTTCTTTATCTGAAGTGTTTGTTGATCTATGCGTGTCCACCGCTCTCTTTGCGCTATCAGAATTTACTGACAAGGCTGTAGCCATTTATTTATATGGCTTGTGACACTTCTATGAATAAATATTTTTTTGTAGTCAAAAATTAATATGCGTCTTCAAAGTGGGTATTGACATTTGATTGACCACCAAAATTTCATTGACTACATTGCACTTCAGCAGCACACAAAATGATGCATAACAAAACACAATAGGAGATTAAATTAAATGGTGGCATTTCGTTTGTATAGTT
>NZ_NCFJ01000238.1:0-3798 GCF_002281105.1 Polynucleobacter sp. 35-46-11 | reverse complement strand
AATGATGTGAAAGAGCGTGCACCTCGCGCACCCAGAGAGCCAAGAGAGCAACGTGCACCGCGTCAAAGCAATCGCCCTGATAACGCTGCAACAGCCCCTACCGCACAGGCAGTGGTCACATCAGTAACAGCAGCTGCAATTGAAGTCATTGCTAAGCCAGCACCTGAGCTTCCTAAGGTTGCCTTCCAAGCACTCGAAGAGACTCCATTGCATAGCGTGGTTCAGTCTGCTGGTATGGTCTGGGTGGCCACAGACTCTAGTAAGCATCAAGAAGCGCAATCGCAAATCAAAGCTGAGCCAGAAGTTTTGCCTATGGGTAGAACTCCAAAGGCTCCTGTTAACTTGCAAACTGGTCCAATGGTTTTAGTTGAAACCGGCGGCCAAGAAAAAACGGTTTAATCCAATTTCTCCAGACTGCTATTTATCCCACAAGGATATTTGGCAGTTTGGCAGAAACACCGTTTCACAGCCATAATGAGACATGGTTGAAAAAGTCATTCCCATACGTGTAGATGAAGGCAAAGGCCTTACGCCGTCCATTCCTGGGCAGCTTGTTGCCGCTAACACCTCAAGCAAAGATACTCGTGGGCGCCCTCTTCGTGATTTACGAATCTCCGTAACCGATCGATGTAATTTCCGCTGCACCTATTGCATGCCTAAGGAAATCTTCGATAAAGACTATCCCTATCTCTCTCATAGTGATTTACTGAGCTTTGAAGAGATTACTCGCCTTACAACGATCTTTGCTTCTCTGGGTGTAGAAAAAATTCGCCTCACTGGTGGCGAGCCTTTGCTGCGTAAAAATCTTGAAGTACTTGTTGAAATGCTCGCCAAGATTCGTACTACGACAAATCAAGCACTTGATCTAACACTCACTACCAATGGCAGCATATTACGCAAGAAGGCTGCCGCATTGAAAGCAGCAGGCTTGCAGCGTCTGACGATTAGCCTTGATGGATTGAACGACGACATCTTCAAAAAAATGAATGATGTCGACTTCCCAGTTACGGATGTACTTGATGGAATTGCTGCAGCTCAAGAAGCAGGCTTCACTAATCTCAAAGTCAATATGGTTGTGAAGAAGGGTACAAACGATCAAGAGATTATTAGCATGGCCAAGCACTTCAAAGGCAGCGGCATAACACTACGCTTTATTGAATTTATGGACGTAGGTAGCTCTAACGGCTGGGATATGTCACAAGTACTTCCCTCGCAAGAAGTTGCCAATCGTATCAACGCAATCTTTCCGATTGAACCTATTGAGGCTAATTATCCTGGTGAAGTAGCTCAGCGCTGGCGTTATCTTGATGGCTCTGGTGAGATTGGCTTTATTTCCAGTGTCACACAAACTTTCTGCCATGAATGCACGCGAGCTCGCATTTCTACTGATGGTCAACTCTATCTTTGCTTATTTGCAAATGAAGGTTTTGATTTCAAAACGCTCTTGCGTTCTGGTAGAAGCGATTTAGAAATTGCCAACGCCATCATGTCTACATGGTCCGGACGCAATGATCACTATTCAGAAATTCGGGGATCCAATACCGCTGAATTGAAATCTGCTCGCAAGGTAGAAATGTCTTACATCGGCGGCTAATGATTACCTCTGAACACATTACTGGACTCATTTTGGCGGGAGGTCGCGCCCAAAGAATGGGTGGCATCGATAAAGGTTTAATTCCCTTTCATGGCAAGCCTCTAATTGAATCTGCCATTAGTCGACTCAAGCCTCAAGTTAGCACCATTCTGATTAATGCCAACCGCAGCATTACCAAGTATGCACACTATGGTTACCCGGTATTCATGGATGAAACCCCCGACTTCTCCGGCCCCTTAGCTGGTTTTTCAGTGGGTCTCAAGCACTGCAAAACACCTTATCTGCTTACATCACCCTGCGACTCCCCTTTATTGCCGGACGATCTTGCCCAAAAAATGGCAGCTGAACTCGAGGGCAATAATTTAGAACTAGTCTTTGCTTCCACAACGGAGGACGATGGCAAGATTTGGTCTCAGCCTGTCTTCTGCTTAATGAAAAGCAGTTTGAAAGACTCTTTAGATTCCTTTTTAAGTAAAGGCGATTTAAAAATTGATCGCTGGTTTAAAGAGTTGCAATCTGGCACGGTAGTTTTTGAAAATCCACAAGCGTTTGCCAATGTGAACACACCAGAAGAGTTAGCAGTTTTAGAAAAAATATCTTCATGTCAAACTTAAAGCACATACCTCCAAGTGATCCGATTTATATCAGTGGCTCACTACATGTAGACCAAGCTCGCATAGCGATCTCCGATCTAGTAAAAGACTTAATCGCAGAATCGCATGAAGGCGCCGAGTCTGGCGCTATTGAATGCATTACATTAGATCAAGCAATCAATCGCATCCTGGCGAAAGATTTACTTTCACCGATTGATGTTCCAGTTGCAGATAACTCAGCAATGGATGGCTTTGCATTTCATGGGGATTGCTTAGGTCAAAGTGAAGATCTTATTAGCCTCAAAGTGATCGGCACTGCCTTTGCTGGCAAGCCCTATGAGGGCAGTATTGCTCCAGGTGAATGCATCAAGATCATGACAGGCGCCTTAATGCCAGGCGACTGCGATACCGTGATTCCCCAGGAGTTTACAGAACCCCAAAGTTCTGGTGATGACTCGATCATGTCATTCAAAGCCAATCGAGTGAAGCGTGGTGAAAACCGACGCTTACGTGGAGAAGACTTACAACAAGGCAAGCCAGCAATTACTGCAGGGCGTTTATTGCGCCCCTCTGATCTCGGTCTTGCTGCCTCCCTTGGCATCTCCGAACTTGCAGTTCATAGAAAGTTAAGGGTAGCCATACTCTCTTCAGGTGATGAATTATGCCCATTGGGACAAACATTAGAAGCTGGCAATATTTACGATAGCAATCGCTATAGCTTGATCGGACTACTCAAGCGTCTTGATCTAGAAATCATTGATTGCGGAATTGTGCGCGATGATCCTGCTTCACTAAAAGCCGCCTTCATAGATGCCGCCTCAAAAGCAGATGTCCTCATCTCTTCTGGCGGGGTCTCAGCTGGGGAAGCAGATTTCACCAAGCAAATCATGCAAGAACTCGGTGATGTAGGTTTTTGGAAAATCGCTATGCGTCCAGGCCGCCCTATGGCTTTTGGGATGCTGAGGCCAATGGATGGATCTAGCCGTAAAACCCTCTTCTTTGGCCTACCTGGAAATCCAGTAGCAGTGATGGTGACTTTCTATCAATTTGTCCGTTCCGCTTTATTGCAACTCAATGGCGCAAGCCAGACTGAGCCACCAATCATGCAGGCGATTGCCGAAGCGCCCATTCGCAAGCGCCCGGGCCGAACAGAGTTTCAACGCGCCATTGTGGTGCGTGGCCCAGACGGAAAGCCTACAGTCACATTAACTGGTAGCCAAGGTGCCGGAATTTTGCGATCCATGAGTGAGGCAAATTGCTTTGTGATTCTGTCTCACGAGCAGGGAAATGTGGCTGCCGGTGACTGGGTAGATGTGGCGCTTTTCGATGGACTGCTTTAAGATTGCACCTCATGAAACTCACCAAAAAAGAAATTGTCTTCCTAGACCCAATGCATACCGCCAAAACTCTGGTTTTGGTTTACCTCTGCTTCTCTGTTCCAATTGTGCTGTTAGCCTTATTTGTGGCATTCATTCGTGATGGTGCGATACCTGGATTTACAGTGCTATCAGCACTGATACTCAATGCCTTACTTGGCTTTGCCCTGCTGTGGATTGCCTGCAAGGTCTACAACTGGGTAGCAGGAAAATTTGGCGGGATCGAACTAGCTCT
>NZ_NCFJ01000237.1:0-3810 GCF_002281105.1 Polynucleobacter sp. 35-46-11 | reverse complement strand
ACTACTAGGGGCATGCTCCAGCATCCCCACTCAGCAAGTTAGCCCTACAGAGACTATCGTAAACCAGTCTGAAGATGTCGCAACAGAAGCCCGTTTTAGCCAAAATCTCAATGAATTAATCGCTCAAATTGCCCAAACCCAAGGAATCCCTCAGACCAGCCTTGAATTGGGTTTCTCTGATGCTAAAACGATCCCTTCCATACGCAAATTGGTATTACCCCCATCGGGCAGCTTTAAAAAGAATTGGGTCGCCTATCGCAAGCGTTTTATTGAGCCAGTTCGCCTGAAAGCTGGCAAGGTCTTTTGGGAGCAAAACCAGGCATTCTTAAGCAAGGTTGAGCAAGAATCAGGCGTCCCAGCTGAAATCATCGTCTCCATTATTGGTATTGAAACCATTTATGGCCGTCAAACCGGTAATTTCCGGGTCAAGGATGCACTTTCTACATTAGCTTTTAGCTACCCAGATACACCCAACAAAGCCAGTCGAGAGCAGCTCTTTAAAGACCAACTGCAAGAACTCATCCTGATGTGCTGGACTGAAGGGGGTGGTAGCTTGCCCGCCAATAATAGTCAGCAAGGATTGAATCAAACTCGCTTTAATGCCTGCCTGAATCAGAACAGCTCCTATGCTGGTGCGATTGGTCTGCCACAGTTCATGCCAAGTAGTATTCGCAGCTTCGCAGTAGATGGCGATGGTGATGGGCGCATTGACCTTAAACAAAGTCCTAAGGATGCTATTGCTAGCGTGGCTAACTTTATGAGAAAGCATGGCTGGCAACCTGGAATGCCGATTTACTTCCCTGTTCAGGAAGGGGCAGTCAGTGAGGCGAGAGCGCTAGCAGATGGAGAGCCACAACTCAAATACTCGGTTCAAGAGCTCATCGCAAAAGGCATCCTCACTAAAGAGCAAGGCGATCTTCAGGCTGGGGGTGTTGAACCACAAAGCAAGGCCCTCATTGTTGATCTACCTTACCCCGATAAAGACGGTAGCGATCAGGTTCGTTACGTCGTTGGACTCAATAATTTTCTGACGATTGTGCAATACAACCGCAGTTACTTTTACGCACAAAGTGTTGCTGAGTTTGCAGAAGTGCTAGGCTATAAAAATCAGAGTGTCGTTCCCACTACCGCAAGTAAAGCGAAGTCAGAAACAAAGTCAGAGGAGCCGGTCAAATCCAAACCGAAGAAGCCTGCTAGTAAGAAAAAACAAAAACAAGCTTAATAGCTTAGATTGAATGTATTACGCTGGGAAAACCCCAGTAGAAAGATAACGGTCGCCACGGTCGCAGACAATAAAGACAATCGTGGCATTTTCTACTTGGCGAGCAATTCGTAAGGCAACAACCAAAGCCCCGCCAGCTGAAATACCGCAGAAGATACCCTCTTCAGCAGCAAGGCGACGGGCCATCTCTTCAGCATCCGCTTGGCTTACATACTCAATACGATCAACCTTGTCGCCCTGATAAATCTTTGGCAGATACTCTGGAGCCCATTTACGAATTCCTGGAATCTGCGAACCCTCTTCCGGTTGAGCGCCAATAATTTGGATATTGGGATTCATGGACTTCAGGTAAGTTGACACTCCAGTAATTGTTCCAGTAGTACCCATCGATGAAACAAAGTGCGTAACCTGACCATCAGTATCACGCCAGATTTCCGGGCCAGTGGTTTCAATGTGGGCACGAGGGTTATCTGGGTTCGCGAACTGATCTAACAATCTACCGCGGCCCTCTTTTTGCAATTGCAGTGCATAGTCACGGGCAAATTCCATACCGCCAGAAGCTGCCGTCAGAATTAACTCGGCACCGTAAGCAGCCATACTTTGGCGGCGCTCAATACTTTGATTCTCGGGCATCACCAAAACCATCTTGTAACCCAACATAGCAGCAGTCATCGCTAAAGCAATGCCAGTATTACCGCTAGTTGCTTCAATGAGAGTGTCGCCGGGTTTGATTTCGCCTCGCTCTTGAGCACGGAGGATCATCGACAGCGCGGGTCGGTCCTTCACCGACCCCGCTGGATTATTTCCCTCCAACTTTCCTAGAATCAGATTACCTTTTGAATCGTTATCAGCGCCAGGAATACGTTGCAAACGAACCAGGGGCGTATTACCCACGGTCTGCGAAATAGTTAAGTAAGAAGGTGTGCTCATGAAACCATTTTAGCCATAAGCCAGGCTAGACGTAAAAGGGTTTAATTTCGGCGATTTCCTTCCGTACGATCCGCACTATGGCGAGAGCTAGTTTGACCACGAGAGCTGCGTCTACTAGCCTTGACTCCCTCTTTATTCGTCCTACCATGCGGTTCACGAAAGGAGCTGGGCGCCTCAATAGTTAAGCCGTTATCCACCATCTTTTCAACCGATTTCATACCAATGCCACGTACGCGTTTTTGTAAATCATTAGCATCCTGAAAATGCCCGCCATCTAAACGCTCCGCAATAATGGTTTTCGCTTTCGAAGGTCCGATACCTTTGATACTCTCCAGCTCAGACTGGGTGGCCGTATTGACGTTAATTGGTGAGGCTGAAGATAAAGCTGAGACAGCCACCAATACCGAAAATACTAAGGACTTTAATAATTGATTCATGTAATCTCCATCGGTTAATAAAAAATCCACTCACACGAAGTGCAAGTGGATCAGTTACAACGAATAGAAATTCAGTCTGTTGACTGCTTTTTAAAGTCTAAAGCGGGCTTGCCAAGAAATCAGTATTGGCCGATAGCCAGGCGATATAACGACTGACACCCTTCTCAACATTGAGGAAGGGCTCTGAGTATCCAGCGGCACGCAACTTAGTTAAGTCAGCCTGAGTAAAGCACTGGTACTTGCCTTTGAGTGCATCTGGAAATGGAATGTACTCAATCGCTTTTTCTTTAACCAACTCTTCAAGGCTAGCAGGATTGGCATTATCGATTTTACGCATGGCGTTTGCTACCGCATGAGCCACATCATTAAATGGCTGCGCACGACCACTACCGAGATTAAAGATGCCGCTGATTTCTGGATGATCCAAGAAATATAAATTCACTTTCACCACGTCTTCTACTGAAACAAAGTCGCGACTCTGCTCACCAGCAGCATAACCACCATATTCACCAAAGAGTTTTACTTTGCCATTGGCTTTGTATTGGTGATATTGGTGAAAGGCTACTGAAGCCATGCGACCCTTGTGTGACTCACGAGGACCATAGACATTGAAGTACCTAAATCCAACTACTTGCGCTGTATTGGCCTTGTCAGCAAAACGCTTGCGCATGACTTGATCAAATAAGAACTTAGAGTAGCCATAAATATTCAATGGCTTCTCATGCTCACGGCTTTCAACAAAAACATCCGATCCGCCATAAGTAGCTGCAGAAGAAGCGTAGAGTAGCTGCACTTTTTGTTCTGTACAGATATCGAGCAAGTCCATGGTGTAGCGGAAATTATTTGCCATCATAAAGATGCCATCAGTTTCCATCGTATCCGAGCAAGCCCCCTCATGAAACACCGCCCTGACCTTACCAAAACGACCGCTTCTAAATGCTTCTAGAAACTCATCCTTATCAAGATA
Organism: Polynucleobacter sp. 35-46-11; assembly: GCF_002281105.1. Taxonomy (NCBI): domain Bacteria; kingdom Pseudomonadati; phylum Pseudomonadota; class Betaproteobacteria; order Burkholderiales; family Burkholderiaceae; genus Polynucleobacter; species Polynucleobacter sp. 35-46-11. The sequence continues at coordinate 254 of NZ_NCFJ01000237.1, read as the reverse complement.
ATCAATGATGTCTAGATCGGCCAAATTACGATACTTATCCGCAGGACGTAAATCATCTACGGCAATAATATTTTTCTCACCACGCGCATTGAGCGCTTGAACAATATTGGCGCCGATGAATCCAGCAGCGCCAGTTACGATAATCGTCATTGCAATTCCTCAGAAGTAACGGTGGCTGTTCCCAACTTGCCAACCACAATACCACCAGCTCGATTAGCTAAAGCCATAGCTCTTTCCAGGGGCCAGCCAGCTGC
>NZ_NCFJ01000236.1:0-3830 GCF_002281105.1 Polynucleobacter sp. 35-46-11 | reverse complement strand
TGACTCACACCAGCCTCAGTAAATAAACTCATACCCTCTTCAGAGCGAGTCAAGAGAAGCGCTTCCAGATTTAATGATTTTCTAAGATCTTGAGCTCTCTTTGTGAGATCTTCTTCGCTAGTCCATTGACCAACTACCTGACGCAACTCACTGCGATTAGGCGTCAGTACAGTGGCACCACGATATTTAGCGTAATCATCACCTTTAGGATCCACCAAAATCATCTTCTTCTGAGCGCGAGCCTGCTCGATCATCAAGGCCACTTGTTCCAATGCACCTTTGCCGTAATCAGACAAAATCACCACATCAGCATCACCAACTAGCTTCTCATAACGCTCCAACTTATGAGCGAGGGCAGCCTCACTAGGGGCTTCTTCAAAATCCAAACGAATCAATTGCTGTTGCCTTGCGATGACACGTAGCTTCACAGTTGTTGGTACTTTGCCATCAACCTCAAGCTGGCTATCAACGTGACTAGATGTCAGCAATTCAGAAACACGGCGGCCTGGTTCATCATCGCCAATCACACCTAAAATTGTTGTCTTAGCACCAAGTGCTGCAACGTTACGCGCTACGTTAGCTGCGCCCCCTAAACGTTCATCAATCTTACCCACTTGAACTACAGGAACTGGCGCTTCGGGAGAGATCCGATTTGTATCGCCAAACCAATAGCGATCGAGCATGACGTCGCCCACCACTAATAAACGGGCTTTAGAAAATTGTTCTCGGTTGGCTTTTTCCACGATGTAACTAATCTCTCTAATCTTTCGAATGGATTCTTCTGTACTGATAATTAATTATGACGACCAATACCTTGATACTCAATGCCTAATTCTTGCATAGCTTGCGGCTCATACAGATTACGGCCATCAAAGATGATCGGGTTCTTGAGCTTGGCTTTGAGAAGATCAAAATCAGGACTACGGAAGGCTTTCCATTCAGTCACGATGACTAGAGCATCAGCACCTTGAGTGGCTGCCATAGGGTCATCCACTAAAGTGACTTGTTTGAGGCCTTCTGGGTTGCCTTTAAAGTCCATATCGAGGCAATGCTTAGTTTCTGGCATGGCTACTGGGTCATGAGCCACAATCTGGGCACCACGCTTAACTAGCTCTTGAATAATCACACGACTTGGGGCTTCACGCATATCGTCTGTATTCGGTTTAAATGCTAAGCCCCACATGGCGAACTTCTTGCCCTTCAGATCCGCACCAAAGCGTTTTTCAATCTTTTCTACGAGGATGTACTTTTGAGCTTCGTTCACCGCCTCGACAGCATCCAAAATCTTCAGATCACGACCATACTCAATTGCAGTCTTGGATAAAGCGGAAACATCTTTTGGAAAGCAAGAGCCGCCATAGCCGGTACCGGAGTACAAAAAGCCATAACCAATACGGGAGTCTGAACCAATACCTTGGCGCACCGCTTCAATATCAGCGCCTACTAAATCAGCCAAATTGGCCAGCTCGTTCATAAAAGAGATACGAGTAGCTAACATGGCATTAGCTGCGTATTTAGTCAGCTCGGCACTTTTGACATCCATGTAATAGGTACGCTCATGGTGGCGATTAAATGGGGCATAGAGTTTGCGCATCTGCTCTTTAGCGCGCAGTCCCGCTGGGGTATTTTGCGTTCCAATCACAATGCGGTCTGGGCGCATAAAGTCTTCAACTGCCGCGCCCTCTTTGAGAAACTCCGGGTTAGAAACTACCGAACACAGCTCCGGTGAGAGGCCACGCTTTTCTAATTCTTCAGTAATTCCAGCAGAAACCTTATCGGCCGTACCTACTGGAACAGTAGATTTATCAACAATCACTTTAGGAGTCGTCATATGGCGACCAATATTCCGGGCTGCTGCTACGACGTACTGTAGATCAGCCGAGCCATCTTCATCAGGAGGAGTGCCAACCGCAATGAACTGAATATCACCATGGGCAACAGAAGCAGCAATATCAGTGGAGAACTGCAAGCGACCAGCAGCACGATTACGCTCAATCATCTCTTTGAGGCCTGGCTCATAGATGGGCACGCCACCAGAGTTGAGAATCTCAATCTTCTTGGGGTCTACGTCGACACAAAAGACGTTATTACCCTGCTCTGCTAAGCAAGCTCCAGTAACAAGACCAACGTAACCGCTTCCAATGATGGTGACTTTCAAGATAGCTCCAGATAATTCGTATTAGATTAGCAATAGCAACTCAGATTACATTGAAGGGCCGCTAGGAACGGCTCCTTCACTGCGTCTTGGGGAGTATGCCTCCCAATTGTTACAACCCGGACACTGCCAGTAAAAACGTCGTGCACGGAAACCGCAATTGCCACAGGTATAGCGGGCCAAGCTTGTCGTGCGCTGCTTCAATAAACTCAGTGTTGCCTGTAAATCTGATACTCGCTCTGGTGTACCGTTACTTTCCGCTAAAGCCAAACGAGTCTCAGCCAACTTAGAAAGTGCACTCAAGCTTGGTGAATGTTGCATCACTTCAACCAGCATCACTTCAGCGGCTTGTGCCCCACGAATTTGAGTCATATGCTTTTGCACAATATCAAGCAACTCACCAGAAGCTTGGGTCTTTAACAATTCACAAAGGGCACTTAAGCCTTCATCCGCTTTATTTAGTGCAGTATGTGCTGCCATCCAACGATCCGCAAGTAAATGCATATAGGCAGGATGCGTTTTCGCAATCACGGCCCACACTTCAATTGCTTGGGCTGGACGATCCATGGCAATCAGATAATCGCCTTGCAAAATTAGCGCACGGGCATGATGCGGAACTGCTTGCAAGGCTAATTGAACAGAGTGCTCAACCTCTGGCAAATCCTTACGGCGCAATGCTTCTTGACCCAACTCACAATGAAATTGTGCAATCTCAGTATGGTGGGATTTTCCTTGTAAGCCTGCGAGTTCGCTAGCAGCAATAATGGCCTTCTTCCAATCTCGCTCGATCTGATACATCTCGAGCAGACTCTCTTTTGCAGGTGCCGCAAATTTACCTTCACCCACCCGATTTAAAGATGCTTCGGCTCGATCTAATAAACCAGCACGTAGGAAATCGCGGCCTAATTCATAAGCAGCATGGTCCCTATCACGTGGCTTCAAGTCATCTCGATTGGCCAAGTGTTGGTGCACTCGAATGGCGCGCTCAGTCTCACCACGGCGACGGAATAAATTCCCTAAAGCAAAATGAAGTTCAATGGTTTCAGGATCGAGCTGAGCAATCTTGACTAGAGTTTCAATCGCCTGATCTGGCTGCTCGTTTAATAAGAGACTTAAACCTTTAAAAGTTGAGCGTTGCTGACGCATACGCTCGCGCTCATCCATACGATTCTCAAGACGCAGATCCCAGCGTGAAGCTAGCCAGCCAATACCAAACATGACTGGTAATAACAGGAGCCAAGCGGTTGCAATCTGAATCATGCTGTGCAGAACTTAAATAAAAAAATGGTCCGAATGGACCACTGGATATGCGCTATGTGGCTAGGCACCAGAACCCTCTTTAGGGCTCACTTGCTTTAGAGGCTTGTAGTCAACACGCTCACGTAATTCTTTGCCAGGCTTGAAATGCGGCACCCGTTTTTCTGGGATCAATACCTTCTCACCAGATTTGGGGTTGCGGCCAGTACGCGCAGGACGGTGATGCAAAACAAAACTGCCAACACCGCGCAACTCAATTCGCTTGCCTTCGGCTAAAGCGTGAGTCATGGTGTCTAGCAATGTTTTTACTGCTAACTCGACATCACGAGGTAATAGCTGGGGAAACTGTTCCGCCAAGCTCTCCACGAGTTCGGAGCGAGTAATTGCTTGTTGCTCTTGATCTGACATGATCTATCAA
>NZ_NCFJ01000235.1:0-3843 GCF_002281105.1 Polynucleobacter sp. 35-46-11 | reverse complement strand
ATATGCAACAATTGTAGATAGCAAACCACATTTGAAGCAAAGGACACGATATGGGCTTTCTCGCTGGCAAAAAAATTCTGATTACCGGCCTTCTTTCTAACCGCTCTATTGCCTATGGCATTGCCAAGGCATGTCACCGCGAAGGGGCTGAACTAGCCTTTACCTACGTTGGCGAGCGCTTTAAAGACCGTATTGTTGATTTCGCTAAAGAATTCAATACTGAGCTGATTTTTGACTGTGATGTTGGCAGTGATGAGCAGATTACTGCCCTATTTAAGGATTTGGCAAAGACTTGGCCTCAGTTTGATGGCTTTGTTCATGCAATCGGCTTTGCGCCACGCGAAGCAATTGCCGGCGACTTTTTAGATGGCCTGTCTCGTGAAGGCTTCAAAATTGCCCACGATATTTCTGCTTACAGCTTCCCAGCAATGGCTAAAGAAGCTTTACCTATGTTGCGCGACAAGTCGTCCTTATTGACTCTCACTTACTTAGGTTCAATGAAGAACGTACCTAACTACAACACGATGGGTTTAGCCAAGGCTTCACTAGAAGCCTCAGTACGTTACATCGCTGGCTCAGTTGGACCTAAAGGCATTCGCGCTAACGGTATCTCTGCAGGCCCAATTAAAACTTTGGCTGCCTCAGGCATCAAAGGATTTGGGAAGATCTTGGAGGCCGTTGAGCAAACTGCACCATTGCGTCGTAACGTCACCATTGATGATGTTGGCAATACCGCTGCGTTCTTGTTATCTGATTTAGCAAACGGTATCACCGCTGAAATCATTTATGTTGATAACGGCTTTAGCCAAGTTGTTGGTGGAATGGAAGAAGTTTGAGCGTTCCACTTCGCGAAGCCCTGAAATTTTGGGCCAAGCTCGGCTTTATTAGCTTTGGTGGGCCTGCAGGACAAATTGCCGTCCTCCATCAAGAGCTTGTTGAGAAGCGTCGCTGGATTTCTGAGCGGCGCTTTTTACATGCGCTGAACTATTGCATGCTCTTACCAGGGCCAGAAGCTCAGCAGTTGGTCACGTATATTGGCTGGCTCATGCATCGGACTTGGGGTGGTGTTCTGGCCGGCACCCTATTTGTCTTGCCTTCTCTCTTTATTTTGATTGGCCTATCTTGGATCTACCTGACTTTTGGCCAGGTTCCTTGGATTGCCGCGATCTTCTTCGGAATTAAACCTGCCGTCACTGCTATCGTCCTGCATGCAGCAGTACGTATTGGTAAACGTACGATTCACAATCAAGCGTTGCGCTGGATTGCACTGGGATCCTTTCTAGCGATATTTATATTCAACTTGGCATTCCCGATCATTGTTATCTTCGCAGCCTTGCTTGGTATTTGGGGTGGTAAGCGTTACCCAGAATATTTTCAACAAACTGCCTCTCACGATAAAGTGAGTGGGACCCATGCTGCTGCAATCATTGACGATCACACGCCCACTCCAGAGCATGCCAAGTTTTCTAGAAAAAGATTGGTATTACATAGCTCAGTTGTTACAGGACTGTGGCTTATTCCATTTATTGGATTGACTCTAATTTTTGGATGGAAAACACTCTATCCACAGATCGCTTGGTTTTTTACAAAGGCTGCCTTTCTCACATTTGGAGGCGCTTATGCGGTTCTGCCCTATGTTTATCAAGGAGCTGTCGATCAATTTCATTGGCTCAGTGCCGGCCAAATGATGGATGGTTTAGCGCTTGGAGAAACCACCCCCGGACCACTCATCATGGTAGTAGCCTTTGTTGGCTACCTCGCTGGCCACATTCAACATCTCATTGGCAATAGCAATCCATTTTGGTTTGGCGTGCTTGGTGCCTGCGTTGCCACGTGGTTTACTTTCCTACCCTCTTTTTTCCTGGTCTTGGTCGGTGGACCACTCATTGAATCCACACATGGCAAATTGAGTTTCACTGCACCACTCACAGCAATCTCTGCCGCTGTAGTTGGCGTCATCGCCAACCTTGGACTGTTCTTTGCCTATCACGTCTTTTTTCCACATGGTCTTGGTGGCTCCATCTCTTGGGTTTCGATTGCAATCACCTTACTTGCAGGTTTAGCGCTATTTAAATTTCAAAAAGGGGTTATTAGCGTGTTAACCGGTTCAGCCTTAGCGGGCTTACTCAGTTATTTACTGGCAAGTTTATTGATCTAGACCCATCGCATTTAAGGCCGAAATTGGCATAATGGAAGTTATGCGAATCGAACCTCAAACCATCACCCATCTCCAGGAGTGGCTCGGCAAAACCGAAACCCTTCAAGACATCGTCACAGCAGCACCTGTCAAAGCTTTATCTGCGACGCTCGATCGTTCCGACCCTACCCCGAATGATGGAACCTTTCTTCCCGAGTTATGGCACTGGCTTTATTTTTTGCCTTGCGCTCTTCAATCTGAAATCGGACCTGATGGTCACCCTAAGCGTGGCGGATTTTTACCACCTGTACCGCTACCACGTCGGATGTGGGCTGGTAGCCGAGTTCAATGGCTAGCTCCACTTGCAGTGGGCGATGAGATCGAACGCGTTTCTAAAATTGAATCTGTTACGCACAAGGCAGGTCGCACCGGTGATCTCATTTTCGTATTAGTCAAGCACGCAATTTCCAATCAAAATGGCTTGGCCTTAATTGAAGAACATGACATCGTGTATCGCGATGCTCCGGGTCAAGACGATAAGCCTGTTGCACCCACACCAGCACCTACAGGCGCACAGTGGACCAAGACGATAAGGCCGGATGATGTTTTGTTGTTTCGTTACTCAGCACTGACATTTAACGGTCATCGCATTCATTATGATCGTAAATACGTCACTGAAGTAGAGGGCTATCCTGGCCTGATTGTTCATGGCCCTTTAATTGCAAGCTTGTTGGTAGATCTGGTGCGTCAAAGTATTCCAGGCTGCAGATTGAAGAGCTTTGAGTTCCGTGCAATTCGCCCTACTTTTGATATCAATCCTTTTAAAGTCAGCGCCAAACCGGATCTAGAGAAAGATCCGTCTGGAAAAACCATCTCTATTTGGGCTGAAGATCACGAAGGTTGGCTCACCATGCAAGCCACCGCAGTTTTAGCTTAAGGAATGATTTTGTTATGACTACTCCGCATTTATCTAAAGCTTTAGCTACATTTGCTTCTGAATTAAAGATTGGCGATATTCCTGAAGAGGTGATTTCCCGCACCGAAGATTTACTAGTAGATTGGTTTGGCTCTGCAATTGCTGGCAAAGGTTCGCGCGCCGTAGAGGCCATTACAAAATTTGCACAAAGTATGGGTGGCTTCAATGCTAGCAATCCTGGCTCTGCTGAAATTCTGATTCACCGCACAACTTCAAGCCCTTTCTTGGCTACATTAGCAAATGCAGCCGCATCGCACGTAGCCGAACAAGATGATGTGCACAATGGTTCTGTATTTCATCCGGGGACTATCGTATTTCCTGCTGCTCTTGCAACGGCCCAAGCCATAGGCGCTTCAGGAAGAGATCTGCTCGTAGCTGCAGTCGCCGGCTATGAAGTCGGTATTCGGGTTGGGGAATTCCTAGGTCGCTCACACTACAAAATATTTCACACTACAGGCACAGCCGGCACCTTAGCTGCAGCAGCAACTGTAGGCCATCTTCTCAAACTAAACCCAAGCCAAATGCTGCATGCCTTTGGCTCAGCTGGAACACAATCTGCCGGCCTTTGGGAATTTCTGCGCGATGCCGCTGACTCCAAGCAACTTCATACAGCACATGCCGCTTCAACCGGCTTGATGTCAGCCTACTTAGCGAAATCTGGCTTTACTGGTGCCGAACACATCCTAGAAGGTAAACAGGGTTTGGCTGCCGGCATGTCGAGTGATTCTGA
>NZ_NCFJ01000234.1:0-3850 GCF_002281105.1 Polynucleobacter sp. 35-46-11 | reverse complement strand
AATGCTTTCCAAGAGCTTCATGCAGCCATAAGGCGTGCAAGGCTTGAACTCTGGTTGACCAACCATCAAAGCGCCAGCATTAGCAACGTGAAAGCCATCCACATCCTTTTCGGGGGCGATCGCTTCGAGAACCCTTTCCGAGGCGATATGTTCTGGCAATGGAAGTTGAACCAAAATGCCATGAATCGCTGGATCAGCATTTAAGGTCGCAATACGGGCTAGCAATTCCTCTTCGCCAAGATCAGCGGAATATCGCTCTAAGACTGAATGAAAGCCAACATCTTCGCAAGCTTTTACTTTATTGCGAACATATACCTGACTAGCAGCATTATCGCCAACGACAATTACCGCTAAGCCTGGACGTCGATCCTTGGCGGTAACAATGGCGCCGCGAGCAGCGATTTCCGCACGTAGTTTTTTAGAGAGGGCATTTCCATCAAGTAGTTGAGCAGGCATAGCAAGAAATTAATTAGGCTGTGGATCAGAAAGCGCGAGGCGGAGTAGATCGGCAACGGTATTGACGTTTAACTTCTCCATGATGTTGGCGCGATGGGCTTCAACAGTCTTAATAGAGATCCCCAGATCATCTGCAATTTGCTTATTTAAGCGGCCTGCAACAATTCGCTCTAAAACTTGACGCTCTCTACCGGTAAGTTTACTAAGCAAGCTTTGGGTAACCTTGCGTTGACTTGCTTGAGAGTAATCAACGCGTGCTTTGGCAAACATACGATCAACTAATGCGCAAAGATCATTTTCTTTAAAAGGTTTCTCAATGAAATCAACAGCACCGCGCTTCATTGTAGAAACGGCCATGGAGACATCACCATGACCAGTAATGAAAGCGACCGGCATGGGTAGGTTTTCGCTAATTAAGCGCTCTTGTAATTCAAGACCAGACATCCCAGACATGCGAACATCTAAAATCGCGCATGAAATAGTAGATTTATCTGTACTTTGTAAAGATTGTAAAAAACGCTCTGCGCTAGCATGACAGCGAACTACATAACCATTGCTTTCCAGCAACCAAGTTAAGGAGTCACGCACTGCCTCATCATCATCGACAACATAAACCACTTCAGCTTGGTTTGATTTGGTGTTGGAACTGAGGTTCATATTTGCTCTCACAGAGAATTTACAAAGGTACAAAGTTAAATATTAGCTTGAGACCCGGGGGCTTCAAGTGGTAGAAGTATTGTAAAGCTGCAGCCAGAGCGCTTGGTATGTTCTGCATCCATGAGATTTTTAGCCCAAAGGCGCCCCTGATGGGATTCAATAATGGAGCGGCAAATATTGAGTCCCATGCCCATTCCATCGTTTTTCGTACTAAAAAACGGCTCAAACATACGCTCAATGACCGAATCTGCTATCCCAGCGCCTGCATCGACCACCTGGACCCGAAGCATGGCTGGAAAAATGCTGGTATCAAGATCTGCCGAAATGCTGACTGGAGGTGCCGACCAGCGAGAGGAAAGGGGGTAGGCCTCTCGCAGGCTATCTAGGGAATTTTTGAGTAAATTCACTAAAACTTGCAATATTAAGATGGGATCTAAATCAACTAAGGGTAAATTGTCTGCAACCTGGGATTTAATGCTGAGGCGATGGCGATTGGCCTCAATTTCCACTAAGCCTACTGCATCATTGATGATTTCACTGATATCGCAGGATTTACGTTGAGGCTCACTCCGCTTCACAAACCCCTTAATACGCTGAATGATGGTTCCTGCTCGGTGAGCTTGATCTGAGGCTTTTTCTAAGGCGGGAATAATGTCTTTCTGTAAACCAGGCTCAAGTTGCCCTTGCAACCGTTTGGCAACACCCATGCAGTAATTGGAGATTGCTGATAAGGGTTGGTTCAGTTCATGCGCTAATGAGGAGGCCATTTCACCCATGGTGGTTAGACGACCTGTAAATTGCATGCGCTCCTCCTGTTGGCGAGCCAATTCATCAGATTCAACGCGAATGGTGATATCGGTCGCGATTAAAAGTTGTGCCAAGTGCCCATCAACCCACGGAATAAGTCGGCGCCGAACTTCGTACCACTTTTGTTGCCCGCTTGCCGGATCAATTAGTTGAATTTCATTGGACTCTGATACTTGATGGGCAAATGCATTGATATTTTCTAGGCTAAGTGCATTACTAAAGCCAAATTGGGAGCCAGTTTGATTTTGATTGACATCTTGGCCTGCCAGTTCAAAATGGCCATTGGAGTCGTTCCCAAAACGGTCTCGATAAAATCGATTGGCAAACAGCAAATCACCATTCTCATTTGACACTACTGACACTGCCGCATCTAAACCTTCTAGCACGGTAATAAAACGCTCTTGTGAAGCAGCTAACTCTTCGCGAATCTTCTTTGGCTCTGAAATATCAATCAGAGAGGTGACCCAACCCGTTTGCTTGCCTTTTTCATTGATTAACGGTGCGATAAAGGTACGCGTCTGAATAATTCCACCATCTTTGCGAATGATTGAGCCCTCAATACCAATTCTTTTTTCTTGATCGTGGGCTAGCTGAATAGCTCTATCCATTTTCTCGGTGAGCGCTGCTTTTTCGCTTTCAGGCCAAAATGCAAAGGGTGGTTTTTGGCCAATTAATTCTTCCGCAGTCCACCCGGTCATCTCGCAAAATGCAGGATTAACGTAAGTGATACTTCGGTCCATATCGTGCGCTCGAATTCCTACAGGAGTTGAGTTTTCCATAGCGCTACGAAAGTTGGTTTCCGTTCGTAGGTTTGCTTCCGCTTCTTGACGAACTTGCATTTGTTTTAATACCGACCACAGGCTCCAAATGACGAAGGCACTCAAACCAAGCACAACGCCAATAAGCATGCGGAAGGTGAGGTTTGTTGCGGGCGGGTAAGTGTCGATTCGTAAACTGAGATTGGGACTAAGTACCCCAATATCCAAACTGGTTTGATTGCTAAAAGCGCGTTTAGGAATATTTTTATCTGATGATATTGCTAAGACTTTTTCATCATCGGTCAATAAAGTAAAGCGATATTGGCTCTTGAGCTCTGCGGGAATCATCTCCAGCAGTGCTTGAGTTGAATACAGGACCGCAATACTCCCTTTGAGTTCAGTTCCAGCAAGTTGTGGAACTGTTTGCCAAAAGACATTGCGCATCTCTCGTGCAACTGGATCATTGAGTGGTACATCAAGAGTAATAAATTGACTGTAAGCAGGTCGGTAGGTTACGTTGCTTAGTTCACTGGACTTCTCAAGACCTTCCCTAATAATCAATGCATTTGCTGGTTGGTTGAACCACTTGGTCTTGGTATTGTTATTGGGAACCTTCCATTCAATGCGATTCTCTTGATCTGTCCAAATAATTTGCACAATCTCATGATTACTCTGCAATAGATTTTCAGCTTGAATAGTGACGTTTGCGCGATCTTTTGGCGACTCATTCGAGTTCAGATACTCTCGACCAAGCGATTGCAAAATATCTGTGTTGTTCGAAAAGCGTAATTGAATCCGTTGCTTTGCGAATGACAGTTCCCGAAATAGGGCAGCCTCATGCTGACTTTGCTCTTGTAGCTGTAGGGTTCCAAGAATGACACCCATGACTGCCGTGAACAGCACAATTGCTAGGAGCGGGGTGTAAACCAGCTTTACGCCCCGTATTTTTCGGAGCCATTTGACTGGCCGTAACTGCCGGATGGACAACACTATTTTATTCATGAATTCAGGCTATTTTGCCTGATAGATTAGCCTTTTCAGCCTATTAATGCTGTTTGCTGGCTAATTGCATTGCAACATAATTCCATATAGTGAGAAATATTATCATTATGTGGGATTTTGCTTGTTTACACCCATAGACCTTCCTAGAATATTGGCTATAGAGTCAATTA
>NZ_NCFJ01000022.1:0-21985 GCF_002281105.1 Polynucleobacter sp. 35-46-11 | reverse complement strand
TGAAAAATCAAGCTAATTTTGATTTTCTTAAAACTGAAGAACTAGTTATGGCCGATAGCAGTTATCGGAAATATGGGGGAACGGATCAGTCAACAGATGGTCATCGTAGGATTATCGGATCACAAATCCTTCAGCACATCAATCTGTAACTTCCCGTGTTAAATTGAGTTTGTCGGCGTTAAAACAGCTCTTTTAATCCGTTGCTCCATTTCCATAGCCGACCTCCATCCAAAACCCCGACCGATTGATTCAAAAAAACTTGACATTGTCAACCTGTGTAAATCCGTGTAAAAATGAGCACTCAGGAGTCAAGAAAGTGAATTTTAATCCGTATGTCCCTGGTTCGAGCCCAGGTCGAGGAGCCAAATTAGTAAGTCCCTAGTGCAATCTAGGGGGGTTTTCTTTTGTGCAAATAATGCATGAAACCAGTGGAATATTAGGCTGGACCAAAAGCAAAAGGCTCTGCTGCCACAAACTGACTAGCCGTATTACCCGCGTAATATTTGCCACCGGCAATCGCTAATTTCTTGACTGGCGCCCCTTTTGAAAAATCTACATCCTTTAAATCAACCCAAAAGGTATTTGGTGTTGTTGCTGAATCAAAGTAATAGATCATATTTTGATGGTCTGTTACTGTGCGCCAAAGCGTCGATGAGATGTTTGGCTTATCTGGAGTGGTAATGCCCAGTGGAACGCCTATTGCCCTCATGATTCCAAGCACAGAAGCTACGGCCTGATATTGCATTTTTTGCTCAGGAACGGCAGTAATGTAATTTTTATCTATGGTCTTAGGGATGACGCTAACAAAATAGGAGGCTCTTGCAAACCGGTCAGCGGCGCTGATTGTACCTGGCAAGAATACGTTACCGCCAATTTGCCTCCAATATGCGTCTAGAGCCAACTGCTGATCAAACACTGGTGAATTAGTCATCACTTGGTATTCCCTGCCATGATGAATAACCAAGTTTCCATCAACGTATTCAAAAATAGCTGAGTCGCCGCTTGGATCAGAAAGAGACAGATGCATGCTAGCAGGACGTCCATTGGGCAAGATAGGAGATTTAACTCTAAATGGCTCAGCCTGGAGGCCCGCAACTGCTTCAGCTACTGTTGCATAGTTATCCAATGCATATTGAACCCAAAGTGTAATAGACATAGGCGGCTTACCATTGAGACTTCCGTAATTGGCTTCAGCTAGATAGAGCAGGTTTGCACATAACCCCTTCTCATTTAAGCCATCGCCTGATGCGATGTTGTAGCCAGAAGCGATCACGCTACCGTATTTTGAAGTCCACTCTAATGAGCCGGCGCCACACATCCCATTGCGTGACACACCAGCAGGAAATATCCATAGATCACTTTGCAGATCTTCACCCCATTCCATGGAGCGCCCAGTAACAACAAAATTATCATCACCAAGATACGTGACTCTTGTGCACATATAAACCCCCTACATTAGTTAGAAGCAATCAACTCAAAGAATCTTAAATCAAACCCTTCTTTCTTAGATTGGCTAGGCGGTTATTGAGGGTTTTAATGGTGAGAAGATTCAGCTTGTCACATTCAGACCAATTGCTACCCTTCCACTCGATGCCTTCTGGTGTGACATTAGCAAAGGGCTCCCTGCCTTCTTTTGCGTAGCCTTCCAAAATTGCAATGAGTGCAGGACGATCATCGGATCCGCCAGCATCTTTTATTGCATCTAAGATTGGTTTGGTAATCGTATCGCTGTAAGTCATCTTGGAGTCTGGATGCTTAGCTGCTGCCGGCTCTTCGAAAATGTACTCATGTGGCCACTCAAATACGTTTCTAGCTGAATTCTTTACCGAATCTGGGCTTACGGCAGCGCTTGCAGGAATTTTTGGATCAGTTGGTAAATTGAGTCCCGTAATCCAGGCTTCAAATTCTGCAATACGGGCATAGCGTTTTTCTTCACTATCGCGCTTTTGTTCTTCTTGTGACAGCAATAATGTGACCCAGGCCCAGGCGATGTCTTTAGGGATGGCAAACTCTTGCGCCAAAATGCCGCTCGCTTTTTTCAGGATGGGCTTGGATGTGAGTTTTGTCATTACGTTCTTTCTGATTCTTTAATAAGTGCCTTCGATTTCAGGTGGACAGCTCAAGGGAAGGCTCCCTGTTCGTTTTTACAATGCTCGCCACAGACCCCGTAGGATACTCTTCATAGCAGCTCATTTGCCTGGAATAGCTTGATAAATTGGCGCCTAATAGCCTCCAGGGCTCGGTGACACCGCAAATCTACCAAGAATGCCTGTATTCACTAAAATAGGTGGATGACTAAGATTCCTGAACTTCTAGCCCCTGCCGGCAGCCTTTCCATCTTGCGTACTGCCTTTGACTTTGGTGCTGACGCCATTTATGCCGGACAGCCACGCTACTCTCTCCGAGTTCGTAATAACGACTTCGGAAAAATGGAAACACTCAAAGAAGGTATTGATACTGCCCATGCTTTAGGCAAGAAGTTTTATCTGGTTTCCAACCTACTGCCTCATGGCGGTAAGACACGTACTTATATTAAGGATATGGATCCTGTCGTGGCATTAAAACCTGATGCCATGATCATGTCTGATCCAGGTCTCATCATGATGGCTAGAGAAGCTTGGCCGGATATGCCTATTCATTTATCAGTACAGGCCAATACCGTGAATGGTGCCTCTGCAAAGTTCTGGCGCTCAGTTGGTATTAGTCGTGTCATTCTGTCACGCGAGCTTTCTTTCGATGAGATTGAAGAGGTTCGTCAAGACTGTCCAGAAATGGAATTAGAGGTATTTGTTCATGGGGCATTGTGTATTGCCTACTCAGGCCGCTGCTTACTATCTGGCTATATGTCCCATCGTGACTCCAACCAAGGTGCTTGCACCAACGCCTGTCGTTGGGACTACAAGGTTAAGCCTGGTCAACAAAATACCAGCGGTGATGTGGTGCTACTTCAGGAGGCTCGTCGTCCAGATGATTTAATGCCCATGGAAGAAGATGAGCATGGCACTTACATCATGAACTCCAAAGATTTACGTGCGATTGAGCATATTGAACGCTTGACCAAAATGGGCGTGGACTCGTTCAAGATTGAGGGTCGTACTAAGTCGCCTTATTATGTTTCTCGAACCTGCCAATCCTACCGCACGGCGATTGATGATGCAGTAGCTGGTCGCCCAATGAATATGTCCCTCATTGGCAATCTAGAAGGTCTGGCAAATCGTGGCTACACCGATGGCTTCTATGAGCGTCATCACGATAAAGAGTATCAACTCTATATGCGTGGTCATTCTTTATCAGGCAGAAGCCTCTATGTTGGCGAAACTTTAGAAATTGATGAGGCTTCTGGTCGCGTCAAGGTGGATGTAAAAAACCGCTTCTCTCTAGGTGATAAATTAGAAATTATTGAACCCGAAGGTAACCAAGACATGGTGCTAGATGCCATGTGGAATCTCAAAGGCGAACCCATTGATGTCGCTCCTGGATCCGGTCACTTTGTTTGGATTCAGCTACCGCTTAAGAGCAAGCATGCATTTATTGCACGCTACACCCAAGAACCAGCTCCCGTTGAAGCTGGCGGTTCTTGCAGTAATTGCTAATCTAATACCGTAGAAAGTTTTCATGAACGCAACTCCTCCAAACTCAGCGCATGGGCACACCTTTAAAGAAAAGGCGAAGGAAGAATTTGTAAAAGCATTTCAGTTGACTATTTACTTTGGGACTTGGTTCTGCGCACTTGCTTTTTTAGGAGCAACTTCACTAGATGAAAGACCGATCCCTTTAAGTATTTTTGGTTTTGCGCTATTTAAGGCGGCGATATGCGCCAAGTTCATGCTGGTTGCCCAAGCAGCTTTCCCAATCAAAGTAGATCGTAAGCATGGCGTTGTGAGCTCATTATTTTTAGAATCCGTGATTTATCTACTCGTTGTTTTGGGTTTGAATTATTTAGAAGCTGGTGTTCACGGGCTAATACATGGCAAAGCATTCTTGATTTCTATGACTGAATTTGGCCAATCCAATCCATTGCACGTAGTAGCTATGTCGATTGTGTATTGGTTAATTGTGTGGCCCTATTTACTATTGACAGGCATGAGCATGATGCTGGGTAGCAATGCCACCCTAGAGATTTTGTTTGGCAAGAAGCCAGAATCAAAGTAATTGAAATTCTGCAAGACAGTCTTTCATCATGAATTTGATTCCATTACTGATGGGCAGAGGCTTTAGAGTTTTAGTCTTTGTCTTGCTAGCTGCAAGCGCCCTATTTACCCGACTATCTTATGCTCAAGAAATCGAGGCACGAACCTATTCTAATGCACCGGTAGGCATTAACTTCATCAGCGCCGGTGTCGCGCAAGCAAAAGCAGGCAATTACACGCTAACAAGTGAGGTCATGGGTCTTACCCATATCTTTGATGCAGGTGGTCAATCTGGAAAGCTCACCTTAGTTCTTCCCTATGGCCAACTAAGCGGGTCGAGCAATGTTGGCGGACAAACAGTCAATGCCAGTACCGAGGGTTTATCGGATCCACTCATCAAAGCCGCAATTAATCTCTACGGGGCTCCAGCGTTAACGCTAGATCAATTTAAGGACTACCAACAAGATCTCATTGTCGGCGTGAGTCTTGCGGCATCAGTGCCATGGGGTAAGTACAACGATAATCAACTGATCAATGTCGGCGCCAATCGCTGGTTTATCCAGCCGGGCCTAGGTATATCCAAGGCACTTGGCCCCTGGAGATTAGAGTTAGCTGGCGCTGGTATTTTTTACACGAGCAATACTGACTTTATGGGTAGTAACTCCTTATCTCAGGACCCCGTCTACTCAACCCAGACTCATGCGATCTATTACTTTCAGAATACGGCTTGGGTCTCTGTAGATGCCACCTACTTCACTGGCGGACAATCCTATGTGAATGGCAACCCCATTAGCGGCAATCAAGAGAATTGGCGCTTTGGTACAACCCTGTCCTACCCAGTGAATAAACACAACTCCGTTCGACTATCGGCGAGTACTGGCGCTTACTCCAGAACGAATAATAGCTACGACCTATACGGCATCTCTTGGCAATACCGCTTTGGTGGCGGTTTGTAGTTTTTATATGTCACGCAAGTGACGGCGCAGAATCTTGCCAACATTGGACTTGGGCATTTTATCAATAAAGGCAATTTTTCTGGGGCGTTTG
Organism: Polynucleobacter sp. 35-46-11; assembly: GCF_002281105.1. NCBI lineage: Bacteria > Pseudomonadati > Pseudomonadota > Betaproteobacteria > Burkholderiales > Burkholderiaceae > Polynucleobacter > Polynucleobacter sp. 35-46-11. Next base: position 16,808 of record NZ_NCFJ01000022.1, on the reverse strand, counting down.
TAGCTCGTCATTTGCTCTTTGCAATACTGAATAACCTGAGCCTCAGTTAACTCTGGCTTATCTTTGACTATATAGGCTTTAACAATCTCGCCGAGTTTGCGGTGCGGGAATCCGATCACAGCGCATTCTCTTACCCCAGGCATTAATGAAATCACTTCTTCGATTTCATTCGGAAAGACTTTAAAGCCAGCAACCACGATCATGTCTTTCTTGCGATCCACAATCTGCACATAACCCTCAGGGCTCATAGTGCCAATATCGCCCGACTTGAAATATCCCTCGGGCGTAATAAATTGCTCAGTCTCTTCAGGTCTATTCCAGTAACCCGCCATGACTTGCGGCCCCTTAATGCAAATTTCTCCAGGCGTACCAAAAGGAACTTCTATTCCATCATCATCCAAAATCAATACATCCGTACTGGGCACCGGCATACCAATAGAGCCCGTAAACTCCTTTACAAATGGTGTATTGACACACACCACTGGAGAAGTTTCCGATAAACCGTAGCCTTGAGCAATCGGCACCCCCATTATTTTCTGCCAAAGCTCAGCCGTCTTCTTTTGGACTGCCATGCCACCGCCAATGGTGACCAAAAGATTGGGCAATTTCACATTACTGAATTCAGGACGATGAATCAGCGCATGAAACAGAGTGTTAACGCCCGGGAAAATATTGATATCAGGATGCTTCATCAGCAACTTTATAAAACCGGTGATATCGCGGGGGTTTGCCACTAGCAATAATTTGCCACCTTTGCGCATTCCAAGAAGACCGCAAGCAGTGAGCGCAAAGATATGAGTCATCGGCAGCGCGCATAAAAAGACTAGCTGCTGATGCCGCCCTTTTAAAGCAGGCTCAAGCCAAGACTCAATCTGAATGATGTTGGCTAAGATGTTCCTGTGTAATAAGACAGCACCCTTAGAGACTCCAGTAGTGCCTCCCGTGTATTGCAAAAACGCAATATCGTCCTGCGCTAAAGTGGGCTTAGTAAAGCCATGTCCAGCACCTATCTTGAGGGCCTGATTCAATTTAACGCAAGGAAAATTCCAGTGCGGGATGAGCTTTTTAATATGGCGAGCAACCAGATTAATGATGACGCCTTTTGGACCTAGAGTCTCGCCCAAGCTACTCACAATCACCTTCTTCACAAGCCCATGATCAGCAATCTCCTGATACACGTGTGCAAAGTTTTCTAACATCACAAAAATAGATGCGCCGCTATCTTGCAATTGATGTTCCAGCTCTCTGGCCGTGTAGAGCGGATTAATATTGACCACAACAAAGCCGGCGCGCAGCGTACCCAACATCGCAATGATGTATTGCGGAACGTTAGGGAACATGATGCCGATTCGTGATCCTGGTTCGAGACCTAAGGTTTGCAAATAGGCAGCAAAGTCTGCTGACAGAATATCCAGCTGACGGTAGCTGATTTTGTAGCCCATCGAATCTATTGCAATGCGATCGGGGAACTTGCAAAATGATTCTTCTATTAAATCAACAATCGATATGTGCCCTGCCAAATCAATCTCATGAGGAACGCCTTCGAGATAGTTCTTGAGCCAGGGTTTTTGAGCATTGATCTGCATGAGTAAATTGGATTGTGCTTAGGCGCTCTTTAGGAGCTCATCAACTCTTTGAGCTTCTCTAGATAGAGTTCCTGCCCGTGGTTTACGCGATGCGTCCACTCATTGCCAGAATCCGCATTAGCGTCATCAGTCACATATTTAAATGATTGCCATGGAATATTAAATTGATAGGCAATATTGGCAATAGCAAATAACTCCATATCCACCACATCAATGCCCTGGGATATTAGCCAAGGATCGTGAGCCGTTACAAAACTATCGCCAGTCCCGCAAGTGTGTTCACCGCCAAGGGATAAGTATTGGGATGGTTTTGAGCAAAAAGGAGTATGCCCTCGTGGAGCTAGAGGTACTGTCATCATGTCTCGCTGAATTACCTTACCGATTTCCAGTAAACCGTCTAAGGCAGGATTAATTTTTCCGACAGTTCCAAAGTTCACTATCCGTTGAGGTTGAAATTGATGGATAGCCTGGAGGCTGGCTGTTGTTGCATTGATTTTGCCAACACCGGAATAGACTATCTCCACACCCGCTGGCAACATGCTTTTTGCAAGCTCCGAGTCCAATGCGGTAATAATGAGTAATTGTGTTTTCATATCAGCCAATAATGAATTTATTAGATTATCTACCCGGCGTCCCGAACTTTCCCAAGCCAGGAATTCTCTTTAGGGATATCTCCCCTCTTTTGGCGAGCCCTGAGGCATTTAAAGAGGCTACATTGCAGCTGGAGGCTTTGGCTCAACAGTTCGCCTATAGCCATATTCTGGGCATTGAATCCCGTGGATTTATCTTTGGCACAGCCCTGGCCCGGCAAGCCCATAAAGGCCTGGCATTGGCCCGTAAACCGAACAAGCTACCCTTGGCCAGCCATCGAGAATCTTATGGCCTGGAATACGGCTCTGATTCCCTGGAAATTCAGCAATCCACTTTGCCAGCAGGTGTGCGTGTTTTGATTGTGGATGATGTTTTAGCAACTGGCGGAACCATCATCGCAGCTAGAAATTTACTGAGAAAGGCTGGCTTTGAAGTAGCTGGCGCCCTCACCTTACTGGAAATCGATGGCTTGAAAGGTGGTGAGATCTTGAGCCAAAACGGGATAGCTAATAAAACAGTCTTGGTTGCTTAATTTATTGCTTAAGGGCCAGCTAGAGAAGGCTCTTAGCCCCCTTGAGAAGTTTGACGGCGCCCCAGCCTACAGCAAGCACCTTACTGGCCAACTTAGGCTTGTAGTGGGCTAGCACGGCAAATGCGCTAGTCCACAGAATGGGCGTGCTCTTCATGAAATTAAAAGCATCAATACCCTTATCAGCCCATGACAAGGGCTTTTCTAGCGGCTCAAAATGCAAGGCAAATTCAGCGCGTTCTTGGGCCGCCCGCTCATGTAACTCCCTTTGCCGGGCCTGAAGTCTAGCTAGCTTTTGGCTCATTATTTAGAGAGCTCCTGGCGGTCTTTAGCTAACTCAGTAATCGTTGCATCAAATAATTTAGGCATAGTCTTGAGTGAGCGTAAAACTATCAAAGCAAGAATGCACCCCACCGCTAAGAAACCGCACGTCAGCAAGCTTAGCGCCAAGACCCGATCAGTCTCCCAACTATAAATCACAATGAGTAAGGCTAGCATTACCAAGCCAAAGAATAAGAAAAACAATGTACAGATCACCATCACTAAAAGACTCAGAAACTTAGTGCGCGCAATCTGTACATCAGTCGAGATCAACTCCAGACGAGTCTGAACAATAGACGCTCCGGTGGAGACGAGATTCTTTAGCGAGGAGAAAAGATTTTCTTGTGACATGTATTCCTAGCGGCGACGAATAAATAGACCAAGCAATAAGCCAATCCCGGCAGCAACGCCTACTGCTTCCCAAGGATTTCTGTGAACAAACTCATCAGTGCGCTCAGCAACGACTTTAGCCTTTTCAGTCACAGTGCCCTCAACTGAGGAAAGACTTTCTTTTGCGCTATTAAGAGTCTCCAAAGCTTTTGAACGAATTGCCCCAAGTGGGCCATCATCATGGTTTGCCGTTGCCTTAATGAGATCCTCAGCGTCCGCCATGAGCGCCTTGAAATCACCAATTAAATTTTCGGAATTGATTTGAAGCTCTTCGTGCACAGTTGTTGATTTTTTAGCAGTCATTACCACTCCTTGCTGATGCCACCGAATTTGATGGATAAGCCCATTCTAAGCAATTCCAACAGAGATCACAGTATTAATACCGTCATACCTGCATTACCTTCCTTAAAGTGCTTGAGATAGGCCTTTAATCCAGGCCTCCTTCTCAAAAGGGCATGGTAAGCCTCGCTACCAAACGCAGTTTGCTCACCAAAATAGTAGTCATCAACCCGATCTGAGAAATAGTTGTTATCTAGGGCGTCATGAACCGCCCACTTAATCTTGCCACCCTCACCGCTAGCCCCATAACCATGTATCAAGATGATTGCCTTCATTCCGACCTCAGAGGCCCGACGAAGCCCAATAGTGAGTCGATCCAAAGCTTCTTCTGCGCTTGGACTATCGAGCTTTAAATTGAGCACCATCGTGTCGCTATGCGGAATAGGAAGATCCTCGCTACCGCATTGACGACATTCCCCCATCATTCCCCTGGGGTTGCCACATTCTGGGCACTCAAATGAATGGGTCATCAAACGCCTTTATAGAAGATTAAGGACAACCCATTCATGACAAGTTAAGAGCAATACTTTGCTTCTAATGCGGATGTGGTGATCACTTGATCGTCAACCATTCGGTTTAAGGTCAATTGAGCTGCATCCTTATTTTCTTGCACCTTCAGATTGATATTAATCAGGCCAGCCACATCCTTGCGGATGGAAGTATTGCCATATCGCAATCCCTTTAATGTCGAAACCGCTTCAGCTGAAATCTTGCACTGCTGACTCACCAATTCAGAAGAATCAGATGAGGTATTTGCATATGCAAATGCAGCTACGGAGATTGAGGCAACAGCTAATAGAGTTTTTTTCATCTTATTTCCTTAATTTGTGACCACATGTTGGACAACAACCTGAATCTTTTGCTTTTGTTTTTCTTAAGGCGGCGTAGACACTAGATTCTGAAATTTCCATCTTTCTAGCGGCTTGAGCTGCGGTCAATCCCTTCCCTATCCAATCTAAAGCTTGATGTGTTTTTGGTATCGCTCTTCTCATTTCACCTCCTTTAGAAGCACTATACCACAGAAGTTGTGAAGTTGTGAACTTTAGTAAAGATATTTAAGCATGTACTGGAAAGGCTCGTAGGATTAAAAAGTTGAAATGGAAGCGATAGCTTGCTGGGAAGTTGCGAGGGCGACCTGCGAATAGACAATAAAAAAGCCCCGGTTAAGGGGCTTAGTTATTTGTCGTGCCGGCTCAAGCAGTTAAATCACAAGGATTTTGGCGGAGACGAGAGGATTCGAACCTCCGATCAGAGTTTTAGCCCCGATGCTCCCTTAGCAGGGGAGTGCCTTCGACCAGCTCGGCCACGTCTCCCTGCTTGATGCCTTTACAACGACCCACAGTTTAACGGATTCCGTTGACTGCGGGGTTTTACTGCAGTTTTAAAGCGTTTACAGCGTATTTTCACTGCTGATCCAGCTCGAAAGCCTTATGTAGAGCGCGTACAGCTAACTCCATATATTTCTCATCAATCACAACAGAAATCTTGATTTCGCTGGTAGAGATCATCAGGATGTTGATGCCCTCTTCTGACAATGTACGAAACATTTTGCTGGCAACGCCAACATGGGAGCGCATACCAACACCTACTACAGAAACCTTAGACACCTTTGGATCACCAGTGATTTCTTTGGCTTCAATATGGGATTGGACATTATTCTTCAGCAAGTCCAAGGCTTTTTGGTAATCAGAACGTGGAACTGTAAAGGTGAAGTCTGTCTTACCTTCAAACGACTGGTTCTGAATAATGATGTCCACATCAATATTGGCATCCGCAATCGGACCCAGAATTTGATAGGCGATACCTGGGCGATCAGGGACCCCAAGAACGGTAATTTTTGCTTCATCACGCGCAAAGGCGATGCCGGAAATAACTGCGGCTTCCATGGTGCTGTCCTCTTCAAATGTAATCAAGGTGCCCGACTTCATCTCTTGATCAAGGGGCATCAACGGATCTGTCAGTGATGACAGAACACGGGTTTTAACTTTGTACTTACCTGCAAACTCAACTGAACGAATCTGCAATACCTTTGAACCAAGACTTGCCATCTCGAGCATTTCTTCAAAGGTAATTTTGTCCAAGCGACGTGCATCTTCACAAACGCGCGGATCCGTCGTATAGACACCATCCACGTCAGTGTAGATTAAGCACTCATCAGCTTTGAGCGCTGCAGCCATGGCAACAGCAGATGTGTCAGAGCCGCCACGACCTAAGGTGGTGATGTTGCCGCCTGGATCAACACCCTGGAAACCAGTGACCACTACGGCGCGACCAGCATTCAGATCGGCAAGAATTTTCTTGTCATCAATACTCTTAATGCGCGCTTTGGTGAATGAAGAATCCGTGTGAACGGTTACCTGCCAACCGGCATAACTAACTGCATCAACACCTTCACGTAGCAATGCCAAAGCCAACAGGCCAGAACTCACTTGCTCACCTGTAGAGGCGATTTGATCCAGTTCGCGTGGATTTGCATCTGGATTGATATCTTTAGCCAAACCAAGCAAACGATTGGTTTCTCCAGACATAGCTGAAGGCACCACAACTACCTGGTGACCTGCACGCATCCACTTAGCAACGCGTTTAGCGACATTCTGAATGCGCTCAACCGAGCCCATTGAGGTGCCACCATACTTATGAACGATAAGAGCCATAAAAACCGTCGTATTGTCTATTTACAGGGAATTACATTCCCTAGGGTCTAAAAGGGGCTTATTTTACAGGGTTTTTATCGTTCAAAACGGTGGGCATTGACAGTGGCTTGGTCTGGCGATACGATTGGTGTTACTAAAGTAACACCAGGAGACCCATATGAGCATTGTTAGCACAACCTCCCTCAAGCTCACCGAAGAAATAAAACTACAGGCTACAAATGCAGCTAAAGAACTGGGTATGACTCCACATGCATTTATGGTGGAAGCCATCAAGCAAGCCAGCATTAACGCGGAAATACGCAGAAACTTCATTCAGCAAGCCAACATTGCTCGTGAAGGGGTTATCAAGAATGGTAAGGTCTTCGAATCAGATAAGGTTTTTGAAGCAATGAAATCCCGTATCGCAGGAAAAAAATCTACATTGAAAGTTAGCAATTGGTAAGAATTGTTTTTGCTCCCCAAGCACTTGATGATTTAGAGCGACTTACTGATTTCCTAATTGAAAATGACAAAAGTGCCGCACTTCTCACCATTGAATTAATTGAAGAAGCTGTGAAAATTCTAGCAAGGCATCCACTTCTTGGCCGACTCTGCGATATCCACCTAAGAGAGTTGGTGATATCACGTGGAAAGAGTGGCTATATTGCCCTCTATAGCTTTGAGGAGTCAAAAAATATGATTCTCATCAATGCCATTCGCCACCAAAAAGAATCGGGTGGGATTTATTAAGTTAAAGCAATTCCCAGCAAGGCAATACTCTTTTTCCGTATGCAACTAAATGTGAGTAACTCACACCTACCCCAGCAACCGCTACGAGCTGGTCGTTGATATAAAGCAATGGCGCCTGCCGCTCCCAAGGCGGGGTATCTGACTCTTGAAATAGGTTCTTAAGCGTTTTACGTGGCGTGTTGGGCTTGACCTGAATCTTTTCCGCCCCTTGACGCACTCTTTCTTCAACGAGACCTTTCTCTAGGGCTGCATTTACCCAGTCGGCTGGTAAACCAAGTGATTTGCTCCGTGCAGGGATAGCCTGAAATATCCACCGTCCGGTATTGGAGTAGACGACCTGCAATCGATCGCGCCAGAGATGAATACTCACCCCATCATGCTGCCATTCCAAACTCGAACCTGCTTTTACCGACATCAGATCCTTCCACCAAGACTCAAGACGTTCTTGGGATGGCATCGCTAAATCATTGAGCCTGAGCCAATGACGCATCAGATTATTAGCCGCAGGTTTGTCTGTATTGGCAAGAGTCAGGAGCTGTGCCAACTTTAATTGATTGGCCTGAAGAATTTTTTTGCCATCTAGCTCGGCTAAGCGATCGAGCAGCACTTGAGAATGAGCAAGCAAGTCAGCACTGCGAGCCAAGTTGGCAATTGCTCCAGGCTGAATTTTCTCCAGCCTCGGAATGATGTTTTTACGAATAGCATTACGGCGATAGCGCGTATTTTGATTGCTAGGGTCTTCCACCCATTTGAGTTTGTGTTCTTTGGCATAAACCTCTAACTCTGCCCTGCTTTGACTAAGCAAGGGTCGCCAGAAAGTTATTGGGTTAACTTGGTTTGCGTTTGCGCGATGGAGGGGCATACCAGAAAGACCTGCTACGCCAGAACCTCGAAGAAGTTGCAGGAGCACGGTTTCTGCTTGGTCGTTTTGATGATGGGCAAGCAACAGATCTTCGATGCCATGTTCAACACATAAGTCAGTGAGGGCCTCATAGCGCTCTACCCTTGCCCTGGCTTCAATATTGCCCTGAGATTGATCAGCGAAATGCAATAGACGAAAGTCAAAATGTACTTGATATTTTTTGGCTAGCCTTTCGCAGAACTCCAGCCACTGATCAGCAGGCCTTTGAAGTCCGTGATGAATGTGAAATACCCAAACTTCAGTTGGATTATTTGAATTTGCATGGACTGCCTTGCAAACAGTATCGAGCAAGACAACCGAATCAAGTCCGCCACTTAAGGCAAGACCAATACGTCTGGTTGCTTTTGTGGCTACTTGAGAGGCTGCCTTAGGACTTGGCTTCGATTTCCTTGAACTTGCCATAACTCATCAAGCGTTCATGGCGACGCTCAAGAAGCGCATCCACTTTCATACCATCAAAGGTTTTGAGGGAATCAGCCAGAGCCTTGCGCATATTATTCATCATGGTTTCGTAATCACGATGTGCACCACCAATTGGCTCGGCAACGATCTTATCGATCAAGCCGATAGCTTTTAAACGTTGTGCAGTCAGGCCCAATTGCTCAGCAGCCTCTGGCGCCTTATCAGCAGTCTTCCAAAGAATAGATGCACAGCCTTCCGGTGAAATCACGGAATAAGTTGAGTTTTGTAACATCAACACTACGTCACCCATGGCAATGGCAAGCGCACCACCAGAACCACCTTCGCCAATAATGGTGGCAATGATTGGAACTTCTAACTCAGCCTGAACATAGAGATTGTGGCCGATTGCCTCGGATTGATTGCGCTCTTCTGCATCAATACCTGGAAAGGCACCTGGCGTATCGACAAAGGTGAATACTGGTAATTTAAACTTTTCTGCCAAGCGCATCACACGCTTCGCTTTGCGATAGCCTTCTGGACGACTCATTCCAAAGTTTCTTAATGCGCGCTCTTTAGTATCGCGACCTTTTTGATGACCGATCACCATGCAAGGCTGGTTATCAAAACGCGCTAAACCAGTAATAATGGATTGATCATCAGCAAAATTGCGATCGCCATGAAGCTCATGAAAATCTGTGAATAAAGCGCTCACGTAATCTAATGTATAAGGACGCTGTGGATGACGAGCAACTTGAGAAACTTGCCAAGGACTTAAGTTGGCATAAATATCTTTAGTCAGCTGCTGACTTTTTTCGCTTAGCGTTTTGATCTCATCAGAAATATCTACTGATGATTCATCTTGTACAAATTGCAGCTCTTCAATCTTTGACTCTAGTTCAGCGATTGATTGCTCAAAATCCAGGAAAGTCGTTTTCATAGCTTGATTTTAATATTCAACGGCGATGGGGTCGAGACTTCTCCACATATACCAGGTTGCAACCGTACGCCAAGGGGCCCAATTTGCAGCCACTTCACGGGCTTCATGCCTGCTAACTGGCTCTCCGCTGAAGTAATTGAGGGAAATAGCCTTAATGAGGCCGGCATCATCCAAAGGGAGAATATTGGGCCTCACCATATTGAAAATAAGGAACATTTCAGCAGTCCAGCGCCCAATACCCCGAATTTCACACAATTCTTTAATGATGGCCTCATCTTCCATGCCCTTCCACTGATTGGCATGTAAACGGCCAGAATCGAAGTGCTCTGCTAAATCACGGATGTACTCTACCTTGCGTCCTGATAGGCCAGCTGCGCGCAATTCTTCAACACTTAAAGCAAGGATATTTTTAGGATTTACTTTGTTTTTAGCGGCAAGCAGCACCTTCTTCCACACTGACTGGGCTGCCGCTACAGAAATTTGCTGGCCAACAATGGATCTAGCCAATGTGATAAATGCATCTCCACGCGTTCTCAAAAAAACAGCGCCATGTTTTGGAATCAGCTTTTTTAGAATGCGGTCATGCTTCATCAACTCGGCACAAGCTTGCTCCCAGTAATCGGGGGCAGACTCCTCAACAATTGCTTGCTCTACTACTTTAGTCAAAATACATTCTCAATCACGAATTAAGTTACCTAGCTTCTACGCCATTCAGTAAGACCGCCAGGTTTATCTTCTAAAACCACGCCCTGCTCTAACAAGGTATTGCGAATCGAATCTGCTTTGGCAAAATCTTTGGCTTGCTTTGCAGCAACCCGAGCTGCGATTTGTCCTTCAATAGCAGTGGCGGATAAACCTGTATCCACACCCCGAGATCCCTCTTGCAAGAATGCAGTTGGGTCGCGTTGTAAGAAGTTAAGGGTTTCGGCTAATGCTTTAAGCGTATTGGCTAATTGCGCCTTCTCTTCACCCTGCGCACGGTTAACTTCACTCGCCAAGTCAAAGAGCGCTGCAATCGCCTCGGGCGTATTGAAATCGTCGTTCATGGCATCAGTAAACCGCTGAGCCCATACTGAGTCTGGTTCTAAAGACTTATTACCATCCGGCACATGGCTCAAGGCGGTATAAAGCCGAACCAGTCCGGAACGAGCCTCCTCAAGCTGGGCATCACTGTAGTTAATCGGACTACGATAGTGGGCACGCAGCATAAAGAAGCGTAAGACCTCAGGGTCGAAATTCTTGAGAACATCGCGGATCAAGAAAAAATTACCCAATGACTTGGACATCTTTTCTTCATTCACCCGAATGTGCCCGTTGTGCATCCAATAATTTACAAACGGTTGGTCACTGGCTTTGTGATCTTGGCCATAGATAGCGCCCTCACTCTGAGCGATCTCATTCTCGTGATGCGGAAACTGTAAATCGGCACCACCACCATGGATATCAAAATGTTCACCCAGCAAATCGCAAGACATGGCAGAACACTCAATGTGCCATCCAGGGCGACCTTCTCCCCAAGGGGATTTCCAGCGCGTATCAGCAGGCTCTTCTGGCTTGGCGCTCTTCCATAAAACAAAATCCAATGGATCACGTTTACCGCCACCAACAGCAACACGCTCGCCAGCATTTAATTCATCCAAAGATTTACCGGAGAGGCGACCGTACTCCGGGAACAAGCGGACAGCGAAATTCACATCGCCATCCTCGCCTTGATAGGCCAATTCATTTTCAATTAAGGAACCGATAATGCCCTGCATTTGGGCTATGTAATCGGTTGCTCGGGGCTCATGATCTGGATGCATTAATCCCAACTCATTGGAGTCGGCATGCATTGCATCGATAAAACGCTGTGTCAGCGCAGAAATGGGCTCACCATTCTCAATAGCGCGATTGATGATCTTGTCATCAATATCAGTGATATTGCGAACATAAACCACCTCATAGCCGCTAGCACGCAACCAGCGAACCACCATATCAAAGACAATCATCACCCGGGCGTGACCAATATGACAAAAGTCGTAGACCGTCATTCCGCAGACATACATCTTCACCTTGCCTGGCTCGATAGGTTTAAAGGCCTGTTTAGAACGACTGAGGGTGTTATAGATTTGCAGCATAGGGACTATAAAGGTGGGCAAGTAGCGCCAATTTGTTAGACTGAGCGCTGAGTATATCGAATGAGCCAGTTTTTCACCCCACCCCCTATGCCAGCTAACCTTTTTTCACTACGTCCAGCCCAATTGGGTGGCTTGAGCGCTATTTTTGCCACTTTATTGCTGGCGGGCTGCAGCACCCCCGGACAACAACTGGCAGACGCTGAAATCAAAGCTGTCAATAGCGCTTCGGCCACTGCCGCACAAGGTGCTCAGGCGCCGTATTTAGGCTCCTATGGACCCAATGATCCCCCAAGATTGGCTGGCAATGACGCTGGATACGATCAATTTAATTCTGAGCTCTCAGACTCAGTAGCTGTTCCATTTCTCTCCTTTTTGATTATTGAGCCAGATCCCGTTACTAAAAATGGGGTTCCGTCTGATATTGAAAAGTTAGTTAAAGCCAAAAAATATCCAGAAGCCATTGACCTCATTAATCAGCAGCTCAAGAAAACGCCAGGCAATGTCCAGTTACGTTACGTCAAAGCGCGTATGCAGATTGAAATGCGTCAGTGGGAGTTAGCGAAGAAAACTTTGGTTGAAATTACCCAGCAATTTCCAGAGCTGCCCGAGCCCTATAACAACCTAGCCGCACTGGCAGCCAATCAAGGCAATTGGATTGAAGCTAGGGACTATTTAGAGCTTGCCTTGAAATTACGCCCAAGCTATACCGTTGCCTCAGCCAATCTGGGCGAGGTCTATATTCGACTTGCAGCACAAGCCTACGACAATGCAGCAAAAGATGCCGTCCTCAATCAGCGTCAATACACCAATCGTGCGAAAGCATTAATGGAGATGCTGAAGCCAGTCAAAAAGGGAGTTGCGTCGGCAACATCTGTAGCCCCAATAGCCCCAGCAGTACCTACTTCAAAATAATTTTCTTACCTTTTTATCTACTAACCCATAGAAAGTAAATTCATCATGGCTAAAGTTTTACTCAAAACAAATAAGGGTGATATCACCCTCACATTAGATGCTGCCAAGGCACCAAAAACTGTTGCTAATTTTTTACAGTACGTCAAAAGTGGTCACTACGATGGCACAATTTTCCATCGCGTGATTGATAACTTCATGATTCAAGGTGGTGGCATGACTACTGGCCTAAAAGAAAAAACTTCTGGCGCCCAAATTGAGAATGAAGCAAACAATGGCCTTAAGAACGAGCGTGGCACAGTAGCTATGGCTCGCACTAGTGATCCGCACTCTGCAACAGCTCAATTTTTCATCAACGTGAATGACAATGATTTCTTGAATCACACTTCACCAAGCGCACAAGGTTGGGGTTATGCGGTTTTTGGCAAAGTGACTGATGGCCTTGATGTGGTTGATGCTATTCGTAAAGTGAAAACTGGCAATGCTGGCTTTCATCAAGATGTTCCTACAGAAGATGTTGTGATTGAAAAGGCAAGCGTTCTCGAGGAATGATTCCGCAATACGCGAGCGCGCTGCTCATTTCAGATTTGCATCTCACGCCGTCAATGCCCTTGACGGCGCAACGATTCTTTGATTTTTGTGAAAAGGATGCTCCTAAGGTAGAGGCTGTATTTATCCTGGGGGACTTATTTGAGTATTGGGTTGGCGATGACGCCGCCCTAAACTCCCCTTTTCAACAGGAAGTAAAACATGCGCTCGCAACACTTTCCACTAAAGTAAAAACGTATTACCTTCACGGTAATCGAGACTTTTTAGTTGGTAAGCATTTCTTAAGTAAAACGGGCATGACACTCATGGCCGATCCCAGCAAGATCAACATTGCCGGATCTGAATATGTTCTCTGTCACGGCGACTCTCTTTGTACGGCAGATATTGGCTATCAAGTATTCCGCAATTGGGTACGTAAACCTTGGGTTCAAAAATTATTCTTGAGCCTGCCTTTGAATTGGCGCCGCTCTATTGCGAATCATCTGCGAAGCAATAGTGGCGTTCAATATCAACGTGCAATCCAGTCGTCTGTTGAAGGTGCGCAAGTCAAAATGAATGTCACCATAGCAGCATGCGCCGCAGTGCTAAGAGACAAGTCTGGCAATCAATTGATTCACGGGCATACCCATCTACCTAAGCATCATCAAGAGCATCTTGCAGGTCAAGAATGGCAACGCTGGGTCTTATCTGATTGGGATTTAGATCACCCTGAGAGTGGACGACCTCGCGCAAGCGCACTACTCATTAACCAAGACGGCGCACGTTACGCCGACCTGATTAAAACTTAATACTGCCGCCTCGTTAACAGGTGGAGTATTTAGATAAGCATTGCACCATCTGAGCAAAGATGCGCGGATTTGCGCACATCACTTCACCGCTTTGCAAGAAGCCTTCTTCGCCGCGGTAGTTACCAATGAGTCCACCAGCTTCAGTAATCAATAAAGCACCTGCAGCCATATCCCATGGCTTGAGATCACTCTCAAAGAATCCATCGTAGCGACCAGCAGCCACATAGGCCAAATCGAGAGAAGCGGCACCAGGACGACGCAGGCCCGCACAATTACGTGACATATCTGCGAAGATTTTTAAATACTTTTCTAAATCTTGATCTTCGCGATAGGGGAAGCCGGTACCCAATAAGGAGTTAGCCAAGCGATCTTGAGTGGCAACACGCAAACGCCGGCGATCCAAATAGGCGCCTGCGCCACGAGTAGCAGTGAAAAGTTCGTCACGGGTTGGGTCGTACACCACTGCTTGCTGGGTTACACCATTTACCGACAGCGCAATCGAAACTGCGTATTGCGGGAAACCGTGAATAAAGTTAGTTGTGCCATCTAAAGGATCGATGATCCAGACGTTTTCAGCATCCGCATTTTGAGCGCCAGTTTCTTCAGCTAAAAAACCATGGCTTGGGTAAGCTTCGCTGAGCGTTTCAATAATGGCTGCTTCAGCTTGTCTGTCCACCTCAGTAACAAAGTCATTATGTTGTTTGCGGTCAACCTGAAGGCGCTCTAAATTGAGAGAAGCTCTATTAATCACGGTTCCGGCACGACGGGCAGCCTTAACGGCCACATTTAACATGGGATGCATAGTTTTGATGGACAAATTAAATAAGAACAAGCTCACCAGATTGCAAAGTGCAGGACAATCAGGAGCTAACACCCTGATTCTAAACGATTGCTACATTGAACACCCAAGCCACTAGAGAATTTCTGTTGATATGAATACCGTACAAGCACAGTTACTGCGCTGGGTTTTGGTTGAAACCAGCCACCCCGGAAACGTAGGTTCAACTGCGCGCGCACTGAAAACAATGGGGTTTAGTGATCTACGCCTAATTTCCCCAAAGATTCCGGGGGTCGCACAGGCGCCCGAGGCTATTGCTTTGGCTAGTGGTGCCGTCGATATATTGGAATCTAGTCAAGAGAGCTCCTCGCTAGAGTCGGCCGTTCAAGACTGCCCCCTAGTCTTGGGGCTAACCAGTCGTGATCGTGAATTCGGGCCACCAGCAATCGGCTGGCAAGATGCTCGCCCCCTCATTCAAGCTGCCATTGCCGGCAAGCAGCGTGTGGCCCTTCTATTTGGCCCAGAGCGGACCGGCCTAGATAACCACCATCTCTCACTTTGCACCCATCGGGTTTGGCTTGATGCAAACCCTCTCTACCCATCCCTGAATCTCGCCCAAGCCATGATGGTTTGTGCATTCACCCTCAGGGAGACCTTGAGTAAAAATGGAGGAACTGCCCCCATCAATTCAAGCGATGAACCGGTAGACTATGCCGATCCTGCGGCCGTAGCCGCCATGCTAGAACACTGGCGCGAAGGGCTAGAGGCCATCGGCTTCCTGGATCCAGCCCATCCCAAGAAACTCATGCCGCGCTTACAAGCGCTATTTGCCAGAACCCGCCTTCACAAGGAAGAGGTCGATCTTCTGCGCGGCATCGCTAAACAGATGATCTCAAGAAAATAAATTCAGCCTTTACCCGTTAAAATCGACTCATGTTTAATTCGCTTTTCGACCAAGTCGACTCCATCATTGTTCGCGACCCCGCCGCTAGAAATCGCTTGGAGGTCATCACCTGCTATCCAGGTTTACATGCTGTATGGATTCATCGGGCATCTCATGGGCTCTGGAACTTGGGTTTGAAATGGATCGCACGACTTCTATCGATGCTGGCTCGCTTTGTTACCGGTATTGAAATTCATCCTGGAGCGAAGATCGGTCGCCGTGTTTTTTTAGATCATGGTCTCGGAATCGTCATCGGCGAGACCACTGAAATTGGTGATGATTGCACCATCTATCAAGGCGTTACCTTAGGTGGAACCTCTTTATACAAAGGTGTAAAGCGTCACCCCACTTTAGGCAAAGGTGTTGTGATTAGTGCTGGAGCTAAAGTTCTCGGCGGCTTCACTGTAGGTGATGGCGCTCGCGTTGGATCTAATGCTGTGGTGCTCAAAGAAATTCCTGCTGGAGCAACTGCAGTAGGAATCCCTGCGCGCATCTTGCATCCGGATTTGCCTCAAGCGAGTGCCCCAGATAGCAAGGTCAAAGAATACTTCTCTGCCTATGGTGTGACACCGAATGTAGATGATCCAGTATCCATGGCATTAAAGGGTTTGATTGATGCTACGCTTGAGCAAGAAGCCAAAATCACAGCTCTCGAGAAGGCCCTAGCAAAGTTAAGCAATACACCTTCTTCTGATGCAGGGGAATCCAGTGACACCAAGCGCGACCTTGGCGCCCTAAAGGAATGGCTTAAAGAGTAAGTTAATGCAGGGTTGGTGATGAGCCACCAGTATTGGTGGCGCTGTCTGTAAGCTCATCATCGCCCTCATCGGAATCATCCGGCATTCCAAATGCAAATCCCTCACCGCCCTCAGGATGACGATTCTCAATCTCTTCATCAGTAGCAGCACGAATATCCTCCACTTGAACCCAGAAGCGCAAAGCCATACCAGCTAGCGGATGATTGCCATCTAAAACTACTTGGCTATCAGCAACATCGGTAACGGTGTAAATCAAGGGCTCATCATCCACATCAGCAGTGTCACCCTGTTCTTGCGCATCGGGAACGCCCTCAAACTGCATACCTACTTCTAAAGGCTCTGGGAAGCGAGCGCGTGGCTCAATCTTTAGCAACTCAGGATCGTACTCACCAAACGCCTCACTGGGCTCAAGCTGAATGCTAGCTTCATAACCCACATCCTGGCCATTCAATAAAGTTTCAATCTTTGGAAAAGTACCCTCATATCCTCCATGCAGGTATACCATCGGAGAATCTGGTTCCTCGATAATATTGTTTTGCGCATCAGTTAATTTGTAGCGCAGGGAT
>NZ_NCFJ01000233.1:0-3895 GCF_002281105.1 Polynucleobacter sp. 35-46-11 | reverse complement strand
GCTGATCAGGCAGCTAATCGAGCTAGGATTTTATATAAAGAAGATGTGATCGCTTTGGCTGAGTTGCAAAAGCGAGAGGCTGAGGCAAGTAGCGCCAAGGCTGAATATCGTGCAGCAAATGATCAATTGCGTGTTCAAGGTATGGATCAGCCTAGTATCGATCGCTTGGCAAAGTCTGGTGTGATTGAGTCCACAAATAACGTTATTGCCAGCATTCCCGGTGAAATTGTAGAGAGAAAAATCAATAAGGGTCAGGTGGTACAGCCTGCTGATGCTTTATTTACAGTGGCTGATTTAAATACCTTATGGGCAGTCTCTGAAATCCCAGAAAGTAACTCTTATTTAATTCACAAGGGTCAGAAGATTAGATTGATCATTCCAGCTTTGCGTAATGCAGAGATTGAGGGTGTTGTTGCTCACGTCGATTCCGTTGTCAACACCCAAACTCGTACAGTAGTAGTGCGAATGGAAGTGCCTAACAAAGATGGTTTGATTAAGCCTGGAATGTTAGCAACCATGATGATTGAAAGTCAGCCGACTGAAAAATTGCTAGTACCTACTAGTGCAATCATTCGTGAAGATAATAAAGATTATGTATTTGTTAAAGAGGATGATGAAATATTTAGGATGATAGCTGTGAAGCTTGGTCCTGAAGGCAGGGGATATCGTCCGGTGATCTCGGGTCTAAAAGAGGGGCAAAATATCGCAGTCAATGGCGCCTTCCATTTAAATTCTGAACGTAAAAAACAGTTGAGCGGTGGTTAAGCTGCATGATTGAGAAAATTGTCCGCCTCTCCCTGCAGCAGAGACTCTTAGTCGCAATTATTGCTTTGGTATTAATGGTGGCAGGCTTGCTGGCAACCAAGCGTCTGTCGGTTGATGCATTTCCAGATGTCACTAATGTACAAGTACAGATTGCCTCTGAAGCTCCAGGCCGCTCTCCCGAAGAGGTAGAGCGTTTCGTCACAGTTCCTATTGAATTGGCGATGACTGGCTTGCCGGGCCTTACCGAAATGCGCTCCCTGAATCGCAATGGAATCTCTGTCATTACCTTGGTATTTACGGATAAGACCGAACTCTATTTTGCAAGACAGTTGGTTACTGAGCGCTTGATTGAAGTGGCCTCCAGAATGCCTGTTGGTATTACGCCTGTGTTAGCACCACCTTCAACAGGTTTAGGTGAAATCTATCAATACACCTTAGATCATCCTTCTGATGGTGACCGAGAGCTCACAGTAGATGAGCTAGAAGAACGCCGGACTATTCAAGATTGGATAGTGCGCCCCATGCTACGTTCAATACCTGGGGTGGCTGAAATTAATACTCAAGGCGGATATGCGCGTGAGTATCAGGTATTGGTTAATCCAGAGCGCTTGCGTCACTACCAAGTGAGCTTGCGCGAAGTATATGAAGCACTCGCCAGAAATAATGCCAATTCAGGCGGTGGGCAGCTACCGACCTATGCAGAGCGCTACCTCATTCGTGGCGTTGGATTAATTACCAAACCAGAAGATATTGGCAAAATTATTCTGAAGGAAGTCAAAGGCATTCCGGTCTACGTGAAGAACGTAGCTGAGGTCACCATCGGTAGTGAGATTCGTCAAGGCGCAGCGATTAAAAATGGTTACACCGAGAGTGTAGCGGGCATTATTCAGATGATTCGCGGTGGCAATGCTCGAGAAGTAGTGAATCGGATTAAGTTAAAAGTAGCAGAAATTAACGAGGGTAAGTTACTCCCCGATGGCCTACAGATCGTGCCATTTTATGATCGTACAGACTTGGTAAATGCGGCCATGTTTAATGTGGCGAAAGTATTGGTCGAGGGAGTTGTCCTGGTCATTATTTTGCTCTTCTTGTTTCTGGGTGATGTGCGATCTTCCTTGATTGTGGTGGCTACATTGATTTTGACACCGCTACTGACATTCTTGGTTATGAATCGTTATGGCATCTCTGCTAATCTGATGTCATTAGGTGGTCTCGCAATTGCGATTGGCATCATGGTGGATGGTTCGGTAGTGGTTGTAGAAAATACTTTTGCAAAGTTAGGTGAGCGACTAAAGGCTGGAGAATCTAAAAATCGTATTATTTTGGAGGCTGCCTCTGAAGTAGGCACCCCAGTCTTGTTTGGTGTTGGCATCATTATTTTGGTTTTCATGCCGCTACTCTCTTTGGAGGGGATGGAGGGCAAGATGTTTGCCCCAATGGCCATCACTATTGCAATTGCTTTGACAATCTCACTGATCCTATCTTTTACCTTGTCGCCAGCATTGTGCTCATATATTTTGAAGGGCGGTAGTGAGGATGACACGAAGCTGGTTGCTCGTCTCCGTGCGCCTTATGATCGCTGGCTACATTGGAGTCTTTCCAATCCGAAGTTGGTCGTGAAAAGATCTCTGATCGCTTTGGCCGCGAGTTTAGTTGGGTTTGTGCTTTTAGGTAAAGCATTTATTCCTGTGATGCAGGAAGGCTCTATTACCCCTGTGATTGTTCGTGCCCCGAATATTTCTTTAGATGAGTCGATCAAATTGGAATTTGAGGCAATCAAAAGAATTATGACAATTCCTGACGTCAAGATGGCGGTATCGCGTTTAGGTAGAGGTGAGTCACCTGCAGATCCAGGTCAACCTAATGAATCCGATCCCATCGTCACCTTAAAACCTTTGGGTGATCGCAGCCTAAATCAAGAAGAAATTGCCCAGCAAATTCGCGATAAGTTAAAAACACTACCTGGTATTGAATTAGCGATTTCACAGCCGATTGCTGCTCGTGTTGATGAAATGGTTTCAGGTGTGAGATCGCAAGTAGCGATTAAGATTTTTGGAGATGATTTATTGACCTTGCAAAAGCTAGGAGCGCAAATCAGCCAAATCCTCACTAAGATGAAGGGCAGCAATGACTTGCGAATAGAGCAAGTCTCTGGACAAAATTACCTCAATATCAAAATTGATCGAGATGCCATTGCTCGCTACGGGATCAATGTGTCGGACGTAAATGAAGTGATTGAAACAGCAATTGGTGGTAAGCAGGCTAGCATCGTCTATGAAGGTGAGAGACGTTTCCCACTCATGTTGCGCTATCCCGCTCCCTATCGAGATAAAGTTGATGCTATCGAGAATATTATTTTGCATTCACCTGATGGCGCTCAAGTTCTCATGCGTGACTTAGCGGAGATTTCTTTAGTAGATGGTCCTGCACAAATCTCGCGCGAGGCAGGCAAACGTCGTTTGGTCGTTGGCGTGAACGTCGATGGTCGAGATCTGGGTGGATTTGTGAAGGAAGCTCAAAGCTTAATTGCTAAGCAGGTTGAGTTGCCAGAAGGTTATACCCTGGAGTGGGGTGGCCAGTTTGAAAATATGGAACGCGCTATGGCTCGTTTGATGATCATTATTCCGCTGACTATTTTGGCGATCTTTTTCTTACTCTTCATGCTATTTAAATCCATACGATTAGCAGCTTTGATTATTTTGGTCTTGCCTTTTGCGTCAATCGGCGGTGTAGTCGGTCTATTTATAGCTGGTGAGTATTTATCCGTGCCTGCGGCAGTAGGATTTATTAATTTATGGGGTATCGCCGTTCTAAATGGCGTGGTGTTGATCTCATTTATTAAGCAATTGCGTGAAGATGGCTACTCGATGGAGGATGCCTTGCTGCATGGATGTGGCCATCGCTTTAGGCCAGTCATGATGACTGCTTCAGTCGCGATGCTGGCTTTGGTACCAATGCTGTTTTCAGGCGGCCCCGGCTCTGAGGTTACAAGACCGCTAGCTGCAGTAGTCATCGCTGGTCTGATTACATCAACTGCATTAACATTATTAGTACTCCCCGTCTTATATAGATGGTTTGAAGATAAAGAGGTGGAAGCATGATGGAAGTGAAGGCGGTTATTCGCCCCAAT